>DASZHU010000188.1:0-14904 GCA_035937605.1 Acidimicrobiales bacterium
ACCGAACGCGAGCGCGGCGACGAGCCCGCGACCGTCGTGGAAGCCGCCGGCGCCCAACACAGGGATCGACGCACCCACCGCGTCCACGACCTGCGGCAACAGCAGCGACGTGGGCACTGTGCCCGTGTGGCCCCCGCCCTCGCCTCCTTGCGCGATCACGGCGTCGACTCCCCACTCGAGCATCTTCTCCGCGTGACGGCGGGCCCCCACGGTCGGGATGCAGACGGCACCGGCGTCGTGAATGCGCGCGATGGCGTCCTTGGTCGGTGCGCCCGCGAACGAGATGACCCGAACGCCGGCGCCGACGGCGAACGCGATTCGACCGTCGAGATCGGGTTGATCGGCGCGGAAGTTCACGCCGAACGGGCGGTCGGTCCGCTCCCCCACGTCGCGCACGGCGTCTCGTAGCTGCTCGTCGGTCATGGTCACGGCGGCAAGGATGCCGAGGCCGCCCGCCGCGCTGGTGGCCGCAGTGAGCCGGGCCCCCGACACCCATCCCATCCCGGTCTGCACGATCGGCCGTTCGACGCCGGCGAGTTCACAGAGCCGCGTGTGGAGTGCGGGGTGCACCGCTACGCCTTGACTTCGGCGAAGCGCGCGCCATCGGGATCGATGACGTCCTCCACCAGGTGCAACTCGTCGTCGCTCGGAACGCGGGTCTCACCGACGCGGTCCGGTATCACCAACTCGAAGCCGGTCGCGAGAACTACTTCGTCGACCGTCACGTTCGGATGCACGGTACGAAGCCGCATTCGGTGGTCGGACGACTCGAAGTCGAGCACGCACAAGTTGGTGACGACGCGCCGGAGCTCGTAGCCCAGTGCCGACTTCCCGAGCTCGGCCGCCCGGTCGTAACCGACCCCACAGACGACGTCGACCCTGGGTACGAACACGTTCGTCGAGTGGTTGGGGATCCAGTACGACGTCACGTGATTCACCGTGTTACCGGGCGCGCCTCGGAAACCGAGCAGCTGCACCTTCGGCTTGCGGTAGTCGGCGCCGATCGCCGCGAAGTTCTGGTTGCCATACGGGTCGATCTGGCTCGCACCCATGATCACGTGGCGCCGGCCCGACCACACGATGTCGAACATCGAGCGGTACGGGTTGTGGTACTCGACCGTGCGCGCGTCGCCGGGCCCGAAGAAGGCACGGTCGTCTGCGACGAGAAACGCCTCGCCGTCGGTCATCATCAGGTCCGGTTCGAAGGTCGCGCGTGCGAGCCGGCCGCCGATCATCGGGATGGTGCCGATGGGGTTGGCGACGATCTCGCCGTCGCCCCGGAAGCAGTCGGCGATGGCGGCCACGCAGACGTCGGCGGCTCTCATCGCGCTCCCAGCTTTGCCTGGTAGCCCGCCTCGTCGAGATCGAGCCACGCGGAGCGGAACTCCGCCCACGCCTCGGGCGAGGCCGCGGACTTCGCGTACACCCGTTGGAACGCCTCGTCGCGCTCGTAGTCGGGCGCACAGCTCGTGAAGTGAGCGCCGTTCGGCGCCTCGACCACACCGTCGACCATCAGCCGCGCGATCCGCAGCGTGTGGAACGTGCCTTCCTTGGTGAGGTCTTCAGTGGGCACGATCCGCTCCACGCTCATGAACCGGTTGGTCGCAGCGGCGCGAAGGATGAGGTCGTCGAAATAGGGATCGGGGCCGAGGTACTGACCGTTGCCCCGCGCGTCACCGCGGTTCTGGTGCACGATCGCGGCGTCGAGCGTCAACGCGGGGGCCGCGACGAGCGTCTCGCCGTCGTCGTACGGCGATTCGACGGTGCGCAGCCGGTCGTTGAGCGTGAGCAGGTCGGAGCCGAGCCCGACTCGGGTCGGGATGAACGGCACCCGCCAGGCCGCGGCCTGCAGCCCGAGCAGGAACAGCCCCTCGTCGTAGGGCTCGTCCTCGATCGCGCCCGCCTGCCGCGCGGCACGGAAGTGGGGTTCCAACGGGATCGAGTCGAGCGACGCGAACGCGTAGACCGCACGCTTCACCTTGCCCGCGGCACAGAGCAGGCCGAGATCCGGTCCGGCGTAGCTGACGATCGTGAGGTCGGTGAGGTCGGACCGCAGGATCGCCCGCACGATCGACATCGGCTTGCGCCGGCTCCCCCAGCCGCCGACCCCGATCGTCATGCCCGACCGCAGCTGCGCCGCGACGTCGTCCTCGGTCATCCGCTTGTCGCGAGTCACTTCTTCGTGTCCGTGTCTCGTTTGGCAACGAAGGCGTCGCGGTGCTCGTCGGCCACGCCGGAGAGGTTCAGCTCGAACGTGAAACCCTGCTCGTACCGGTAGCTGCGCTTGACGTCCCACAGATCGATGCCGTTGAGCGACTCCTTGGCCGCACGGATCACCGTCGGAGACTTCGCCGCGATCGCTGCTGCCACCTCCAGGGCTGCGGCCCGGAGGTCGCCGGTCGGCACCACCCTCAGCACCGAACCGAAGGCGTGCAGCTCTGCCGCCGTCGCGGTGGCCGACGTGTAGACCATCGCTCGCATCTTGTGCTGCGGCACGAGACGGCTCAGATGCGTCGCGGCGCCGAGCGCGCCCCGGTCGACCTCCGGAAGGCCGAACGTCGCATCGTCCGACGCCACGATCACGTCGGCGTTACCCACGAGGCCGATGCCGCCACCAAGGCAGTAACCGTGCACCGCGGCGATCACGGGCACCTCGCACTCGTAGACCGCGGCGAAGGCGGCGAAGCAGCCGCGGTTGGCGCCGATCAGCGCGGCGAAACCGTCCGTGGCCTGCATCTCCTTGATGTCGACACCCGCGTTGAACCCGCGTCCCTCGGCTCGCAACACGACGACTCGCACGTCGGGGTTCACGCCGAGCGCGCGAATGGTGTCGGCCAGGTCGTACCAACCCGCGACCGTCAGCGCGTTGACCGGCGGGTTCTCCATGACGACCTCGGCGATGCCGGTGGCGTCGATCGTGTGACTCGTGCCCAAGGGCGCCAGGACCTCAAATCTGATGGACCGTCAGGTCTCCACCGTATGGGACGTCGCGGCCGAGCAGGAAACCTGCGCGCGGATGGGGCGCGCGTCGCCAACCTTTGGCGTTAACCGGGCAACGGGACACGAAATTCGTGCTCGCTTGCCCGGGCAACCCCGAGTGACCGAGCGGCGAGCGCCTCGAATCGATCTGCTAGACCGGCACGAGGTCGACGATCTCGAGGGACGGTGCCGGCTTCAATCGATTTCAACGGTCGCGTCGCGCTCGTGACGGGCGGCACGAAGGGCATCGGTCGAGTCATCGCGGAGCGCTTCGCGTCGGCGGGCGCCGCCGTGATCGCGTGCGGACGCACCGAGCCGGATGAGCGGCGGGCCGCCGAGTTCCTCGCGTGCGACGTGCGCGATCCGGAGCAGGTCGACGCGATGGTCGCATCGATCGTCGCCGCCCATCACCGGCTCGATGTCGTCGTCAACAACGCCGGCGGCGCGCCTTCTGCCGAGGCGGCCACCGCGTCGCCCCGGTTCTCCGAAGCGATCGTCCGGCTCAACCTCCTCGCGCCCCTCTTCGTCGCGCAGGCTGCAAACCGCGTGATGCAACAACAGGACGACGGCGGCTCGATCGTGAACATCGCGAGCGTCAGCGGCGTGCGGCCATCGCCGACCGCCGCGGCCTACGGTGCCGCCAAGGCGGGGTTGCTCAACCTCACCCAGACCCTCGCGGTGGAGTGGGCGCCGAAGGTGCGCGTGAACGCCGTGACGGCGGGCATGATCCGAACGGAGCAGGCCGGCTCGTACTACGGCGACGACGACGGCATCGCCGCCGTCGGCGCCACCGTCCCGCTCGGCCGCATGGGCGAGCCCATCGACATCGCGGACGCGTGCTTGTACCTCGCGTCGGCGATGGCCGCGTACGTGAGCGGCGCGAACCTGCTGGTGCACGGTGGTGGCGAGCAACCCGCGTACCTGTCGGTGGCCAAGCCGACGTAAGTCCGGCCGACGTAAGTAAGGTCGCTCGCAATGACCAAGACACGAACGCCGGCGCTCGGCGCCGAAGGTTGGTTCACCGAAGGTGGTGACGGCCCCGCGCTCGTCGGGAACCGATGCACGTCGTGCGGCACCGTGTTCTTCCCGTCCGCGTCGTACTTCTGCCGCAACCCGGAGTGCGCAGGGCGCGAGTTCGAACCGACCGAACTGTCGCGCCGCGGCACCGTGTGGTCCTATACCGATGCGCAGTACCAGCCTCCGGCGCCATACATCGCGCCGACCGAGCCGTACGCACCATTCGCCGTCGCCGCGGTCGAGCTCGCCGCGGAGGGCATGGTCGTGATGGGCCAGCTCGCGACCGGCTACGGCGTTGACGACGTCCGCGTCGGCGCGCCGGTCGAGCTCGTGGTCGAACCGCTCTTCGAGGACGACGAAGCCGTCTACACGATCTGGAAGTGGAAGCCGGCATGACCACCGACATCGCGGTGCTCGGCGCAGGAATGCATCCGTGGGGAAAGTGGGGCCGCAACTTCGTCGAGTACGGCATCGACGCCGCGAACCTCGCGTTGGCCGATGCCGGCGTCGACTGGCGCGACATCCAGTTCGTTGCCGGCGCCGACACGATGCGCCAGGGCTACCCCGGCTATGTGTCCGCAGCCACGTTCAGCCAGGCCCTCGGATGGTCGGGCGCGCAGGTGGCGTCGTCGTATGCCGCGTGTGCGTCGGGCGCCACTGCGCTCGCAGCCGCGCGGGCGCAGATCCTCGCCGGGTTCTGCGACGTGGCGCTCGTCGTCGGGGCCGACACGTCGCCCAAGGGCTTCTTCGCACCGAACGACGGTGACCGGCCCGACGACCCCGACTGGCTCCGCTTCCGCCTGCTCGGCGCCACCAACCCCACGTACTTCGCCCTGTACGCCCGGCGCCGCATGGACGTCTACGGCGCCACCGAGCGCGACTTCGCCAAGGTCAAGGTGAAGAACGCCCGTCACGGTCTGACCAACCCGAACGCGCGCTACCGCAAGGAAGTGACCGAGGACGACGTGCTCGCCTCGCCGATCGTCGCGTCGCCGCTGCACCTGCTCGACATCTGCGCCACGTCCGACGGCGGCGCCGCCCTCGTGGTGTCGTCGCTCGAGTACGCGCGGCGCAAGGGCACATCGGCGCCGATCCGTGTACGTGGCATCTCCACGGTGACGCCGAAGTTCCCGAACTCGGTGATCGAGATGCCGAACTTCGCCACGGACTCCTCTGCCGCGTCGGCGCCACCGACGCTCACGTTCCGCGACTCGATCACGGCTGCCGCCTACCACGAAGCGGGCCTCGGGCCCGACGACCTGTCCGTCGCCGAGGTCTACGACCTCTCGTCCGCGCTCGAGCTCGGCTGGTACGAGAACATCGGGCTGTGCAAGGCCGGCGAGGCCGAGCGCCTCATCAACGACGGCGACACTGCGCTGGGCGGCAAGGGCGTGACGGTGAACCCGAGCGGGGGGCTCGCATGCTTCGGCGAGGCGGTACCCGCACAGGCCATCGCGCAGGTGTGCGAGGTCACCTGGCAGCTGCGAGGTCAGGCGACCGGACGTCAGGTCGAGAACGCCACCGCCGGTGTCACCGTGAACCAGGGCCTGTTCGGCCACGGCTCGTCGGTCGTCCTGAGTCGCTGACGGTGCGCAGCGACCATCGTGCATCGGCACGGCCGCTGGGGGGTGCCAATGCACGATGGTCGAGGGGTTCGTATCCGGCTACGGATGCTGGCTGGAGACGCTGACCACCTCGCCGGTCATGTACGACGAGTAGTCACTGGCGAGGAACACGATCACGTTCGCGACCTCCCACGGCTCGGCGGCGCGCCCGAACGCCTCCCGCGACGTGAGCTCGTCGAGCAGCTCGTCGGTCGTGACCTTGGCGAGGAACGGATGCATCGCGATGCTCGGTGCCACCGCGTTGATGCGCACGCCGAATGACGCGGCTTCGATCGCCGCGCACCGCGTGAGCGCCATCACCCCGGCCTTTGCCGCCGCGTAGTGAGCCTGGCCGGCCTGCGCCCGCCAACCGAGCACCGATGCGTTGTTCACGATCACTCCGGAGCCGCGACGTTGCAGCAGCCCGAGCGCGGCCCGCATGCACCGGAAGGTGCCCGTGAGCGTCACGTCGAGCACCTTGACCCACTGCTCGTCCGTCATGTCGACGACGTTCGCGGTGCCTCCCAGCCCCGCGTTGTTCACCACGACGTCGAGACCACCCATCGCACCCACCGCGGCGTCGAACATGTGCTGCACCTGTGCTTCGTCGGTCACGTCGCACACGATCGACTCGACCCCGAGCTCCGCCGCGGCTTCCCCGACGCGCCGCTCGTGCGCGTCGCTGATGAAGACGGTCGCGCCCTCCTCGACGCACCGCTTCGCCGTCGCGAACCCGATACCGGTCCCCGCCGCGGCCGTCACCAATACCGACTTGCCCGTCAACAGGCCGTGCGCCTCCATGAGGGCACGGAGATTAGGTGAGGAGGTTCGCCCTGACTGCATCAAGCGTCGCGGGCGCGACGCCGAGGCCCGTGACGTACTCGGCCACCGAGCCGTGTACGTCGCGCAGCCGCTCGAGGAAGAGGTGCATGGCCCCGGCCGGGGCGGCGAGGAACGCGTCCGGTTGATTCGTCATCGAGTCCGCGTAGTCGGGATATGACGTGATGATCCACTCCTTGAACCGGGCCATGCCGAGGTGGCTCAACGAGTAGTCGGTTGCGATGTCGTCGTCGCCGACACCGAGCACGCTCAGCGCGATTGCCGCGACGACGCCGGTGCGGTCCTTGCCCGCGGCGCAATGGAACACCAGCGGCAGCGCCTCGGCGTCGCCGAGGATGTGCATCGCCCGTGCGATCGACTCGCTGCCCTCGGTGAGCATGTCGATGTAGCGGTCGGCCAGGAAGGTCACCGCGTCGAGCTCACCTTCGAAGCCCTGCGCGCTCCACGACTGCTGGAGGATCGGAAGGTGGTGATAGCCGATCGAGTCGTGCTCGAACCGGCCCCGCTCCGTCTCGTCGGCGGTGCGCAGGTCGAGCACGGTGCGAACGTGGAGTGACGCGAGGTCGTCGACGGACAACCGGTGCACGCCGTCGGCGCGGAAGACGGTGCGCCATCTCACGGTTCGTCCGTCGTTGGTTCCGTAGCCGCCGAGGTCTCGGAAGTTGAAGACCGCCTCGAATGGCAGATGGCGCTCGAGCTCCGCGTCCACGTCAGTCATCTGCCGGCGACGGTACCGAGTTCTCGTTGCGATCCGACAAACACCAGGTCAACGGCCATCGAACAGTCAGGCTTTCTGCCCCGTGACCCCCCAGTAGATCTGCCGGGCCATGCTGTCGCGTAGGTCCTTCGTGCGAATGCCCCAGAACTCGAAGCCGTACTGGTGGGCCGCCACATGGGCGAGCATCGACACGAGCACCGCGGCCGTTGCCGTCGGATCGAGCTCGCGAGGGTGACGCCCGGACTCCTGGAACTGCGCGACCGCGTCCGTGAGCGCGACGTTCACCTCGTTCAACAGCCGCGTGCGGATCTGGTGGAAGCGACGATCACCCTCCTCGGTCGCGAGATCCATCACCCGCAGGATCGAGCGGTACTCCTCCCAGAACTCGAAGAACGTGTCGCACAGCGCCGTCGCCGTTGCGAGCCCGGCCTTCCCTTTCCACGGGCCCTGCCGGATCAGCATCGCGAGGCGGTGCCCGTCCGAGGTCATCTGCTCGGCGAGCATGAGGATCGCCGCTTCGACGTCGGCGAAGTACTGGTAGAAGGTCGCGGGCGAAGTCCCTGCCTCGCGGGCGATGTCGATCACCTTCACGTCGCGATACGACGTCGACCGCAACATGTCGGCGGTGCACTCGAGCAAGCGCTGTCGAGTCGCGAGACCGCGCCGGCCCGGCACGCGTCCGTCGGCGGCTCGCAGATCGACGGCTGGCGCCGGATCGGAAGAGGGCTGCGCGCTGGATCTGACGGTGGTTCAGCTTAGGACGGCGACCTCAGTTGGCTGTCGTGGCCCCGCTCGACGAGTTCTGCGACGAGGCAGCGCTCGTCGAGTTCGACGAGGAGCTCGATCCGGTCGATCCGCCGTTCGTCGGGACGGCCGTCGTCGTCGGGCCGGCCGAACCGCTCGACGACGACGCGATCGCCGAGGGCGTGACCACGAGCTCCTCGAGCATTCCGTGCTGCGCGAACGTCTGGCCGTCGGGCGCGAGGAGGAGGTCGAGGATCGCGTACGTACCCGGCGTCAGCGTGGCCGTGCCCGTCGTCGACCCGCCCGCGACGACCGGACCCGTACTGAACGCATCAGTGGCGAGCGTGGAGACCGCGTCCGCGCCTTGCGCGAGCACCGCGCTGCGGAACGCCTCGAAGTCGTTGTCATTGATCCGCACGATGCGCGCTTCGTGCCCGGAGCGGCCGGTGTTCGTGAACGAGACCGCCGCGCTCCCGCTCTCGACGGTGTGTGTGCCGCCGGTGTCCAGCGTGTAGGCATTCGGCGCGGGCTCGGCCGCGAAGAGCGTGATGCTCGGCCCCGATGAGGCGGTCGGAATCGCGGTCGTCGTCGTGGCGGCGGCCTGCGAGGCGGCGTTGCCGCTCGTTCCGGGGGCGGGCTTCTTGTCGCTGCCCGAGCACGCGGCCACTGCGAGCACGACGAGAACCAGCGCCGCAACCTTCGACTTCGACATGGCGTCAGGGTTTATCAGAAGGGACCCACGCCGCTACAACGTCAGCGGTGGAGGTGACCGTTGCGACGTACGCGAGCGTGTTGTCGATGACGGCCTCGGCGTAGTCGGCCGGCACGCCCGCAACCGCGTCCCGCGGCAGCACGAACTGGTAGCCGGCGTTGACGGCGTCCATCGCGAAGTTCGTGATGGCGACGTTGACCGAAACTCCCACGCCGACGATCGTCGTCACGCCCAGGTTGCGCAGCACGGCGTCGAGGTCGGTACCGCCCATCGGGCCGAGCCCGTGGTAGCGCGTCAGCACGAGATCGTCGGGGTGCACGCCGATCTCGGGCAGCACGGCGGCCGCGTGCGAGCCGGGTTCGATGCGGATGCCGAGCTTGCGGGTGCCGAGGAACAGTCGCGCGTTGCGGTTCGACCCTCGATCGTCGGCCCGCCGCACGGCGAGGCAGTGCACCACGGCGACGCCCGCAGCGCGTGCGGCCACGGCAAGGCGGG
This sequence comes from Acidimicrobiales bacterium, assembly GCA_035937605.1. GTDB lineage: Bacteria > Actinomycetota > Acidimicrobiia > Acidimicrobiales > JACDCH01 > DASUCS01. Next base: position 9,110 of record DASZHU010000188.1, read on the forward strand.
CGATGTTCGGTACCGCCGTGACCTTCGCGGCGTCGGCGAGCTCGCGCAGCACCGCGTCGTCACCGATCACGCCGTTCTGGCATTCCTGCGTGACGAGCGCGGTGTGCTCGGGGGCGACGAGCCCGGGCAGATCGACAGCCATGTGCGCCTCTCCGACGACGGTTGCTGACGGTCCGTCAGATTAGGCTCGGCGGCCGATGGACCCGGCCGCGCTCCCGAAGATCATCAGCGTCGACGATCACGTCGTTGAGCCGCCGCACCTCTGGCAGACGTGGCTCCCGGAGCGCTTCCGGCACGACGGCCCCCGCGTCGAGCGCCGCGGGATCGGCCACATGAGGCACATCGGCGGCGGCGTCTACGAACAGACCTTCCACCCCGACGGGCCGAAGGCCGACTGCTGGATCTTCGGTGACCTCGTGTACATCAACAAGCGCCATGTGGCCGCCGTCGGCTTCGACCGCGACGACATGACGATGTCACCGATCACCTACGACGAGATGCGACCAGGGTGTTACGAGCCCAAGGCGCGCATCGAGGACATGGAGATGAACTGGGTCGACGCGTCGCTGTGCTTCCCGACGTTTCCCCGGTTCTGCGGGCAGACCTTCAGCGAGACGAACGACCGCGAGCTCGGCCTCGCCTGCGTGCAGGCCTACAACGACTGGATGGTCGACGAGTGGTGTGGCGACTCCAGCGGGCGGCTGATCCCACTGATCATCGTTCCGTTGTGGGACGCGTCGCTCGCCGCCGCGGAAGTTCGCCGCAACGCCGAACGCGGCGTGCACGCCGTCTGCTTCAGCGAGATCCCGAGCCACCTGGGCCTGCCGAGCATCCACAGTGGCGAGTGGGATCCGTTCTTCGCAGCCTGTGCCGAGACCGACACGGTCGTGTGCATGCACATCGGGTCGTCATCGCGCATGCCTGCGACGTCGGCCGACGCACCGGTCGCCGTTGCCGCGACGCTGAGCTTCAACAACGCGATGGCTTCGATGACCGACTTCCTGTTCAGCGGCGTGCTGATCCGCTATCCGAACCTGAAGCTCGCGTACAGCGAGGGCCAGATCGGCTGGATCCCGTACGTGCTCGAGCGCGCCGACACCGTTTGGGTCGAGCATCGGGCGTGGGGCGGGGTGAAGGACACGATCCCCGAGCCGCCGTCGACCTACTACTACCGGCAGATCTACGGCTGCTTCTTCCGCGACCAGCACGGGATCGACGCGCTCGACAAGGTCGGCGTTGACAACATCACCTTCGAGACCGACTACCCGCACACCGACTCGACGTGGCCCGACACACAGAAGGTCGCGGCCGAGCTGATGGAAGGCGTGCCGGCCGCCGCCGTGTACAAGATCATGCGCGGCAACGCCATCCGCATGCTCTCGCTGCCACTTGCTACCTGAGTCGATCGCGGGCGCGGCCGACCGGTTCGGCTCGAGGCCCGCGCTGATCGAGGGCGACCGTGTCGTCACGTTCGCCGACCTGCACACGCATTCGGACCGCGCCGCGATGGCGCTGGTGCGCGACGGCATCCGTGAGGGATCAGTGGTCGCGCTGCTGCTGCCGTCGGGCGTCGAGTACGTCGTCGCCTACCTCGCGCTGGCCAAGCTCGGCGCGGTCACGGCCGGAATCAATCCTCGGCTGCGGGCCGACGAGCGCGCACCGGTGCTGGCCCGGCTGCAGCCCGACGCGACGGTCGACGCGATCGCGTTCGGATCCGGCTCGCTCCCACGCCTCGACCCCGACCCCGATCGGCTCGTGACGATCGTGTTCACCTCGGGAACGAGCGGCGAGCCGAAGGGCGCGATGTTCACCAACCGGCAGCTCGAGGCGATCACCCGCATCGACGCGGGCGGGCTCGACGTATGGGGCTCGGGCGGGCCGCTGCTCGGCGGCACGCAGTTCTGCCACATCGGCTTCATGACGAAGTTGCAGTGGTACCTCCGACTCGGGTGCACGGTGCTCGTGCAGAAGCGGTGGCGCGCGGATGTGGCGCTACGGCTCGCGGCGGAGCACGAGCTCCGCAGCATCGGCGGCGTCGCCGCGCAGATCGCGCTCCTGCTGCGCGAGCCGGACTTCGACTCGTTCGACCTGTCATCCGTCGAGACGATCGTGGTGGGCGGGGGCCCGTCGCCCCCGGAGCTGGTGCGCGAGGCGCGCCGGCGGTTCGGCGCTTCGTACTCGATCCGGTACTCGTCGACCGAGTCGGGCGGCGTAGGCACCGCGACCGCGTTCGACGCACCCGACGACGAGGCGCTGTTCACGGTGGGCCGCCCGCGGCCTGGCGTCGAGATCCGCATCGCGGACGACGGCGAGCTGCTGTTGCGTTCCCCCGCCGTGATGATCGGGTACTGGCGCGACCCGGAGCGCACGGCGGCCACCATCGACTCGGACCGCTGGCTCCGCACGAGCGATCTCGCGGAGATCGACGAGTCGGGGTGTCTGCAGATCATCGGCCGCACGAACGACATGTACATCCGCGGCGGCTACAACGTGCACCCGCTCGAGGTGGAGGGCGTGCTCATGGAGCATCCGGGCGTTGCCGCCGTCGCGGTGTCGCCACGGTCCAACGACGTGATGGGCGAGATCGGCGTGGCGGTCGTCGTGCCCCAGAATCCCGGCGCGCCGCCGACGCTGGACGACCTGCGTGCGTTCGCGGCCGACCGCCTCGCCGGCTACAAGCTGCCAGAGGCGATCCGCATCGTCGACGCTCTCCCGATCACGAGCATGGAGAAGCTCGACCGCACCGCCCTGCGCGCCCTGCCCTGAGACAAATGGTCAGACGAAGAGGCCGATGGCGTTGTCGAGGGACCAGCGTTGCCACGCGTGCGTGCCGAGGATCACGACCTCGACGAGCGCCATCGTGTAGTTCTGCCCCTGCTCGGCCCAGTCGTGGATCATCAGCACGAGGTACAGGAGGTTGAGCAGCAAGCCGCCGACGGCGGCGATCGGCGTGAGGAAGCCGAACACCAATCCGAGCCCGATGGCCAGCTCGGCGAACACCACCAAGTACGCCATCTGCTTCGGCCGCGGCGCGACGATCTTCTCGAACCCGGTACGCACGAAGCCCCACTTGTGCTTGTCGGCCACCGACTTCGCCCACGCGATGCCGGTGCCGCGCTCGAACCAACCCTTCTTGTCCTTGTGACGCCAGCTCTCGAGCCACCACAACCCGAGTCCGATTCGCAGGACGGCGAGCCACTCGAGCCCGTTCAGCCACGTCGTCACATCGCCTCCGCAAGTTGGGCTGTCAGCAAGGGAACGACCTCGCGCCACTCACCGACGATGCCGATGTCGGCGTGATCCCAGATCGGAGCGTCGGGGTCGTTGTTCACGGCGAGGACCGTACCCGCGGCGCGCACCCCGACCGCATGGTTGAACTTCCCGGACAGCCCGATTCCGATGTACAGCTGGGGTGCGATGCTGCGCCCGGTGATCCCGACCTGTCGGGCACGCGGGAGCCAGCCCTTGTCGGTGACCTTGCGCGTCGCCGCGAGCTGCGCGTCGAGCACCGCGAGGAGCGGCTGGATCACGGAGTACTCGTCAGGATTCACTCCCACCCCGACACAGACAACGCGTTGCGCGACCGCCAACGCCTCGATGTCGTCGTCACGCGTCGAGGAGAGGATGTCGACTCGACCGCGCGGCTCCGCCGGAAGCACGATGCGTTCGACATCCGGTACGCCCGGCGGAGCCGGAAGTACGCCGGCGCGAACCGTCGCCATCTGGATCGCGCTGCTGCAGTAGATCGCCGCGACCAGCCGGCCGCCGAACGCCGGCTTCCAGGCCAGGAGACGTTGTGCGCCCGATGTCGCCGTGCGACTCACCTCGAGCGCGACGGCGTCGCCGGTGAGCCCCGCTTCTAGCCGCGCCGCGCCGCGCCCGCCTACCTCGCGTCCCCACGTCGTGCTCGGCAGCAGGATCGCCCACGGCTGCGATGCGGATGCCCACTCGATGAGGGCGCGCGCAACGTCCTCCTCGACCGCCGCCGCCGTCGACTCGAGCGCCACCGCGTGACCATCGATCTCGTCCGCGAGCGCCACCGCCGCGCCCAACAACTCCGCGGTCACCCGGTCTCGACCGGGCTCGACCGCGACCGCAACCACGGCACCGCCCGTCCCCCGCGAACGTTCGTGCATCGACACGTGCGCTGAAGGGTGCCGATGCACGCGAGTTGCGCGGGGAGGGGCGTCAAGCGCGCCACGATCGCGTAGCAGGCCCACCGCGTCCTCGACCTGTTGCTCGATCGGGCCCGACAGTCGCCGGTGCGCGCGGGCGATCTCGAGCACTCGCACCTCGCCGACGTACGTGCCGCTGCCGTCCTCACCCCAGGGACCGTCGCCGAGATCGGCGGCCCGCAACACGCGGATCCGATCCGCGGGTACCGCGGCCCGCCCGGCTGGGTCGACCTTCGCCGGCTCGCACAGGCGCTCCGCGGTCGAGGCGATCGCCGGCAGCTGCACGATCCGTTCGCTCCGGCCGTCGTCCTCCTCGCACACGACACGAAGCTGGCCTTCGCCGAGGTCGAGCTGCCTCACGCCCGTGACGAACGGAAGGTCGAGTAGCTCCGCGATCTCCGGTCCCACCTGTCCGGTGTCGGCGTCGACCGAGTTGCGTCCGACGAGGACGAGGTCGAACGGCCCTTCGCGCGCCAACCCGGCGGCGAGTGCACGGGCGGTGGCCAGCGTGTCCGAGCCTGCAAACGCCGAATCGGTGATCAGGACGCCGTCGTCCACGCCCCACGCGATCGCTTCGCGCAACACGTCCTCCGCCGGCGGCGGTCCGAGCGTGAACACCGTCGACGTACCGCCGGTGGCGCCGGCCAGTTCGACGCCCTTGCTGACCGCTCGGCGACAGTACGGATTCAATTCGAGCTCGAGACCCTCGCGCACGAGGCGCCCTCCGGGCCCCAACTCCATCGCCTCGAACTTCGGTACCTGCTTGACGAGGATCGCGATGCGCATCAGCGCGGCGAGTTCATCGAGGTAGTCCGAGAATGCGCTCGGCGATGATGTTGCGCTGGATCTCGCTCGTGCCACCCGGGATCGTGGCGCCGAACGATCGCAGGTACTGCGTGATGAACCCGCCGTCGCGCCACACCTTGGGGCCCAGCACATCGAGGTCGACGCCGTCCATGCCGGACTCCTCGGCTCCGACGAGCAACGCGCGCTGCAACGCCTCGCTCCCGAACAGCTTGAGGATCGAGTGCTCCGGTGCCGCCTGGCCCTTCGCGAACTTGGCGAATCCACTGTAGCCGATGGCCTGCAGCGCCTGGTGGTCGATGTACGCGGACGCCACCGCGTCACGCTGACGCGCGTCGAAACCGTGCTCCTGGCCGAGCGAGACGAGATGGTCGAGTACCGCGCCGAGGTCGTACGCGTAATTGATCCACAACATCGCCCGCTCATGCGCGAGCGAGCCCATCGAGAGCCGCCACCCGTCGTTCAACTCACCGACCAGATTCGTCGCGGGAACCTCGACGTCGGTGAAGAACACCTCGTTGAAGTCGGCGTACGTGGGCTCGGTCAGCTCGGCGATCGGTCGGTACTCGAGCCCAGGCGACTTCATGTCGATGACGAGCACGCTGATGCCCTTGTGCTTCGGCACGTCGGGGTTCGTGCGCACGAAGCAGAAGCACCAATCGGCGTGCTGCGCACCCGACGTCCACACCTTCTGACCGTTCACGACGAACCGGTCGCCGTCGCGAACCGCTCGAGTGGTCAACGACGCGAGATCGCTGCCCGCGTTCGGCTCGCTCATGCCCAGACACCAACTGATCTCGGCCCGCAGCGTAGGGA
>DASZHU010000189.1:0-2858 GCA_035937605.1 Acidimicrobiales bacterium
CAGTCGACGTTCGTGCAGAACGTGTCGCTCTCGCCTTCGAGTCGCACCAAGGGACCACCACACACCGGGCACTTCGTCGGGAACTTCCACGCCCGCAGCCCCTTCGGCCGCTCGGCGAGCACTGGCTTCACGACCTCCGGAATGACGTCACCGGCCTTGCGCACGATCACGGTGTCGCCGGGGCGAACGTCCTTCGCCTTGACCTGATCCTGGTTGTGCAACGTCGCCATCTGCACGGTCGATCCGCCGACGAACACCGGCGCGAGCACCGCGAACGGTGTCGCCTTCCCGGTGCGACCGATCGACACCATGATGTCCTTGAGCTTCGTCGTGCGCTCCTCGGGCGGGAACTTGTACGCGATCGCCCACCGCGGCGCGTGCGACGTGGCGCCGAGCTCCTCCCGCAGCCGCAGGTCGTCGACCTTGATCACCACGCCGTCGATCTCGTACGGCAGGTCGTGCCGGTGTTCCTGCCAGTGCTTGCAGTACTCGTAGACGTCGTCGAGCGTGCCGAGTCGCTTGATCTCGGGGTTGACGGGCAGCCCCTCGCCGCGCATCCACTCGAGCGTCTCCCAGTGCGTCGTGAACGTTGGACCGTTCTCGATCGCACCGAGCTGATAGGTCCACATCGCGAGCTCACGGCTGGCCGTGATCGACGGATCCTTCTGGCGCACCGACCCGGCCGCCGAGTTGCGCGGGTTGGCGAACAACCGGTCGCCCGCGTCGGCTTGGCGCTTGTTGAGCGCCTCGAAGGCCGCGATGGGCATGAACACCTCACCGCGCACCTCGAGCAGCGATGGCACCTTCTTCGTCGAGAGCTTCTTCGGCACCGCCGCGATCGTGGCGATGTTGGCGGTCATGTCCTCGCCGACGCGTCCATCGCCCCGCGTTGCGGCGCGCACGTACGCACCGTTCTCATACGTGAGTGAGATGGCGAAGCCGTCGATCTTCAGCTCGCACACGTATCCGACGGCGTCGCCCTCCGACCCCAGCCGGCGCTCGAGCCGCTTGCCCCAGTCGAGCAGCTCCTCGAACGCGAATGCGTTGTCGAGCGACATCATCGGCACGCGGTGACGCACCTCTGAGAACTGCGTCGATGCCGCGGCACCAACGAGCTGTGTCGGCGAATCGGGCGTGATGAGCTCGGGGAATTCCGCTTCGAGCTCACCGAGCTGGCGCACCAGCGCGTCGTAGTCCGCGTCGGAGATCACGGGATCGTCCTCGACGTGGTAGCGGCGGTTGTGCTCCTCGATCTCGGTGCGCAGATCGCTCGCCCGCTGTTCGATTTCCGGCGGCACGCTCACTTCCGGGCAAGCTACCCGGTCATGTTGTGGGCCCTGCGCGTGGGATGGCTGGCGCTACCGCTGACCGGGGGCGCCGCGATCGCGCATGGCCTCGAGGGCACGAGCGGCCCGGTGCAGATCGTGGCGGCGACGCTCGCCTGGCTCGCGTGGGGTGTCGTGCTCGTCGCCGTGCTCGTGCCTCGAACCGTCAGCCTCACGGCCGTGCGCATGCTCGTACCTGCGTCCCTCGCGGTCGCGGTGTGGTCGAGCGCGCGCCACGGCGTGGGCGCCACGGAGATCATCGCGATCGCGTGGACCGCGGCGGTCACGAGTCTCGTGCTCTTCGTCGCACCCGTATCGGACCTGTTCGTGAACGGATCGTCGTACGGCCCGGAACGACGAATGGCATTGCGAGTGCCGGGCACGCTCCTGCTCGGCCCGGTCGAGCTCACGTGGGCCATCACGGTGGCGGGGTTGTGTGCGGGACCGCTGCTGCTGGCGGCACAGCGGTGGATCGTCGGTGTGGTGGCACTGGCCGTGGGGGCGGTCGCGGCGCGGTTCGGCGTGCGCGCGCTGCACCGGTTGTCACGGCGTTGGCTCGTGTTCGTGCCGGCTGGCATCGTGCTGCACGACCCGATGGTGCTCGGCGAGGCGGTGTTGTTCCCGAGGCGCGTGGTGCGCGCGCTCGGTCCCGCGCCTCGCGACACGAGCGCGGTCGATGTCACGGGACGCGCGCTCGGCCTGGTGCTCGAGCTCCAACTCAACGAGACGAGCAAGATCCGCGGCGCCGACACCGATCGGCTGCTGTTCTCGCCGTTGCGCCCCGGTGCGCTGTTGCACGAGGCACGAGAACGTGGTCTACCGGTCAGCTGATCGCGATGCCGCCGCCGAGCACCGTATCGGCGTCGTACATGACCACGGCTTGACCCGCGGCGATCCGGCGGCGGGGCGTGTCCCACACGAGCGTGCTCGTGGTCGCGTCGAACGTCGCTGCGCTCACCTCGCCGTGCGCGCTGCCCTGTACCTCGACCCTCCCGGAGAAGGGGCGGTCGGACCAGACCACATCGCGCAACCCCACCGTGTCGTCGAGCAGATCAGCCGCGGTGCCGACGGTGACAGTTGCGGTCCGCACGTCGACACGCGTCACGTAGTGGGGCGATCCATCGCCTCCCGCGACGCCGATGCCACGGCGCTGGCCCACCGTGACGAGCTCGACGGCATCGACCCGGCCCAGCTCGAGGCCGGTCTCCCCATCGACGACGCCCCCCGGCGTGAACGGCAGGCGATCACGTAAGAACCCCGCACGACCATGGGTCGAGGTGATGAAGCACACGTCTTGGCTGTCGGGCTTCACCGCGGTGGGCAGGCCGAGGTCGGCGGCGCGCGCTCGAACCGTCGCCTTGGTCAGGTGGCCGACCGGCAGCAGTGTGGCGTCGAGCTGGCCCTGACCGAGCATGTAGAGCACGTAGCTCTGGTCCTTCGGTGCATCGACGCCACGCGCCACGCGCCGGGTGCCGTCCGGCTGCGTCACGACGCGGGCGTGGTGGCCCGTTGCGATCGCGTCGAAGCCGAGCG
>DASZHU010000190.1:0-2982 GCA_035937605.1 Acidimicrobiales bacterium
AGGCTACGTTGTCTCGACCTTTCCCACTCCTCCCCGTCCGATTCGTTCTTGCGTTGGTTTGCCACGGTCAAGAGGCGCAATTTCGAGAGGGCTGGTGCGCGTAACCTGCGCCTCATGACGATCCGAGTTGCCGTCATCGGGGCCGGGTCGTGGGGCACCACGGTGGCGCACATCGCCGCCCACAACACGCCCACGATCTTGTGGGCACGGCAGGACGACCTCGCCAAGGAGATCGACGCCGAGCACCGCAACAGCCGCTATCTCGCCGAGTACAAGCTGCACGAGTCGCTTCGGGCCACGAGCGCCCTCGACGAATGCGTCGCGTCCGCCGATCTGCTCGTGATGGGCGTGCCGTCGCACGGCTTTCGCGACACTCTCGAGCAGGTGGCCGACCACGTGCGGCCGTGGGTGCCCGTCGTCAGCCTCACGAAGGGCCTCGAGCAGGGTACGAAGTTCCGCATGAGCCAGGTGGTGCACGAAGTGCTGCCGGGTCATCCGGTCGGCGTGCTCACCGGCCCGAACCTCGCGAAGGAGATCCTCGCCGGGCAAGCAGCGGCCGCAGTGGTCGCGATGGCAGACGAGTTCATCGCGAGCGAGCTGCAAGGCATCTTCGCCACGGACTTGTTCCGCGTCTACGTCAACCGCGACGTGATCGGATCGGAGCTCGGTGGCGTGCTCAAGAACGTGATCGCGATCGCCGCGGGCATGGCCGACGGCACCGGAGCGGGCGACAACACGCGCGCCGCGGTGATGACGCGCGGGCTCGCCGAGATCACCCGCCTCGGCGTGGCCATGGGCGGTGACCCGCACACCTTCGCCGGGCTCGCGGGAATGGGCGATCTGCTCGCCACGTGCATGAGCCCGCAGAGCCGCAACCGCTATGTCGGCGAGCAGCTCGGCAAGGGGCACTCGATCGACGAGATCATCGCCGAGATGAACCAGGTGGCCGAGGGAGTGAAGAGCTGTCGGACCGTGCTCGAGCTGGCCAACGAGCATGACGTCGACATGCCGATCGTCACGGAGGTGGTCGGTGTCGTGCACGGCGGCCGCCGTGCGATCGACGCGTACCGCGGGCTCCTCGCCCGTAAGGCCACGCACGAGCGCAACCCCGGATGAGCCGTCTGCGCACCTGGGCGGTGCGTCGCGTGATGGGACGGTTGCGGATCGACGACGACATCGTCCGTCATCTCTCCACGTTCCAGCGGCTCGGCGAGACGTTCGACCTCGAGTCCCCCGGAGAGATGCTCCCGATCGGCGCGCGCACGGTCTTCCGCGCGCTGCGCACGCGCGCCGCCGCGCAGATCGGGCCCGACTGGATCTGGCCGTATTGGCTCGAGAACCAACTCGACCCCACGTCGCCGGCCTTCGTGCCCCGCGGCCATCTGCCGTTCCTCACGAACGTCACCGCCCGCAACTGGACCGCGATCGGCAACGTGGCGTCAACGTGGGAGGCCATCGTCGACCCACGCGGCCTGGTCACCACCTGGTTCGACGGATGGTCGCTCGACTGGTGGATCGGCGGCGACGACCGCTGGTACCTGCCGTCCCGCGAGCCGCCGTCGCGCATGCGTCAGCAACTCGTCGGCGGCACACCGGTGGTCGAGACGGCGATGCGCATCCCGGGGGGCGAGGCCGTCCACCGTGCCTATGCAATTGCCGGCGACGACGAGTTCGCGATGGTCGAGATCGAGAACCGTTCACGCGTGCCGTTCGCCCTGGCGCTCGCCGTCCGTCCCTACAACCCCGAAGGGCTCGCGGTCATCGAGCGCATCGAGCTGCACGACGACACCACCGTCACGGTCGACGGCCGCGTCGCGCTGCTGTTGCCGAAGCCACCGCCGCGCGCTGCGGCGTCGACGTTCCGCGACGGCGACAGTGCGGGCATCATCCTGCGCGGCGAGGCGCCGGTGGGTGGCGAGTTCCCGACTCGGCTGCGCGACGAGGCCGGCATGGCGCAGGCCGCGTTCGTGTATCCGTTGCCGCACACCGCCACGCTTCGAGTCGCGCTGCCGTTGGTGGCGTCGAAGCGGACGCGCCGTCGCTCCCTCACGCGCCGTCGCGTCGAACGCGCGCCGTCGTATCCCTCGACGGTCCCGACGCCGGCGCAGGTCGCGCGGGGATGGGTCGCACAGTCGAGCGGCGGCCTGCGGTTCGAGGTGCCCGACGCCCGGTTGCAAGAGGCGATCGAGGCGAACTGCCGCTTCCTCCTCGTGTTGCACGACGGCGCGGACATCACTCCCGGCCCCAGCACGTATCACCGGTTCTGGTTTCGCGATGCGACCTACCTGCTCGCCGCGCTCGACCGCTACGGTTTCCATGCGCAGGCCGCGGAAGTGCTCGCGACCTATCCCGATCGCCAACGGGTCGACGGCTTCTTCCTCAGCCAGCCTCGCGAGTGGGACGCGAACGGTTGCGCGCTGTGGGCGCTCGCCGAGCACTGGCGTCTGTCGCGCGACCGTGAACTGCTCGAGGCCACGGTCGGAGCCGTTGCGAAAGGGGCGCACTGGATCGAACGCAAGCGTGCCACGAAGCGGCGCAACGACCCGGAGCTGTACGGCCTCCTGCCCGCGGGCGTCTCGGCGGAGCACCTTGGGCCGTTCGACTACTTCTACTGGGACGACTTCTGGGGCGTTGCCGGTCTGCGTGCTGCAGCGGAACTGCTCGCCGCCGCCGGCGAACACGACGCGGCCCGCGCGGCGGGACGCGACGCGGACTCGTTCTGGGCCGACGTGAAGGCGTCGCTCGGTTACGTGGCGACGAGGCTCGGCACCGACGCGATCCCGGCCGGTCCGCGACGACACATCGACGCCGGGAGCATCGGCTCGCTCGTGGCGTGCGACCCACTGCGCCTCATGGCGGCAGACGAGTCGCGGATCATGTCGACGGCCGCCGTGATTCGAGAGCGCTTCACGTTGGGCGATGCGTTCTTCCAGGCGATCAGCCACACCGGCCTCGGTACCTACCTGACGATGCAACTCGCGG
>DASZHU010000191.1:0-3662 GCA_035937605.1 Acidimicrobiales bacterium
CTCTGACCAACTGAGCTATGCGCCCTGCGGGCTGCGCAGGCTACCGCGCCTGCTCCTATCGTTGCCGGGCCGTCATTCGACGCACCGTTGTGCATCGACAGGTCCGTACGACGTGTCAATGCACAACGGTTGCGACTGAAACGGCTACGAGCTGGTCGAGTCCGACGCCGTGGAGGTCGAGCTCGAGTACGTCGAGGTCGACGTGGAGTCGGTCGACGACGAAGGCGACGTGGAGTCCGTCGAGGTCGAGCTCAGCTCGGAGGACGAGGAGGTCGACGGCGAGGTGCCCGCGTTCGACGAGCTCGACGACGCCACGCCGCAGAACGTGTCGACGCGCTGACCGGCGGCCTGCGCGCTGGTGTCGGAGGCGAGCGGGGTTGCGTCGTTCGCCGCGATCGCCTTCTTGGCTGCGTTGACCTGCGTCTGCGCGTCGGTCTTGACCTGGCTCGGCGCGTCGTTCACGTACTGGTCGAACTTGCCTTGCTGAGTCTTGAGTGCCGTCAGGAACTGATCGGCGGTCGTGATGTTGGACAGAGCGGCGGTGATAGCCGCGTTCGTGTTGCAGAACGCGGTCTTGTTGCCGTTCGACGAGGAGCTACTGCTGCACGCCGCGGCGAGCGCCAAAACGAGTGCCGCCGCGAACACACCAAATCGCTTCACGTGGGAGCTTCTCCTTGTGGGGGACAACGCACCCTAATGGGGTGAAGGCCGCTTCCGCGTCAAGCTCCAGGCGCGTCGGCGACCCCACCAATCACCACGCGTGCCCGATTCGGACCTCTTGCGCCGAATACCGTGCAGAATTCGCCGGAGGCACCGTCGTTCGCCGTGCACGCGTTCTGTACCTTCGTGCCTGGTGGGGCCCTCGGGCAGAAATCTGACGACGCGCGGGCGCACGGCGATGTGGACCGCGGCCACGGCGCTCTTCGTGCTGTTCACGATGCTGCTCAACCTCGCCGCCGATCGTGCGGATCCAGACGCGAGCGCCAGCGCGGCGACGGCGTCGTCGACGGGTGCGCGGACCGGTCTGCTCGCGCCAGAGAACTCGCTCGGCCCGGCGATCACGCTCGACCTGAAGCCGTCGTCGAATGCGGTGAGCCCGCTCGTCGTCTCTACTGGCGGCACGACGGTCGTGTCGAACCTCGCCGCTGGCGGCGCGACCTGGGAGTGGACCGATCGCACCGGCATCCAGTTTCTGAACAACTACGACCTCGGCCGCGAGCTGCAGTCGTCGCTCTTCCTTCGCCGACGCGACGGGCGCAAGTTGAATCCAACGGAAGCGGGGGACCGGTTCGGTGATCCTCAGGTCGCGCCGAGCCTGCGCCACCGGTCACCGGCGGCGCTCGGCATCGTGAACGGAACTCGCGTGTCGACGCTCGCGGTGCCCCTCGAGTGGGCGCCCGGACGCGTCGACCCCCGTGCCGGCACGACGCATCCGGTGCTCTACACCGACATGCGCCTCGGCAAGGTGCTCGAGCTCGCCTACAGAGGGCAGCCCGACGTCGCCCGCTACCAGACGGTGCTGATGCTTCCTGATGCGGCGACTCACGCCGATCTGGAAGCGCCCACCGCTTACCTCCGTGCCTCGTTCCGCGAGATCTACACGTTCGACGCCCGCACCGCCGCACTCGCGCCGATCAAACCCAAGCCGTGGGACAAGCGGGGCGAGGACTGGACACCGCCGTCGGGCTGGGGTGGTCTCATCGCCAGCAACGCATCAGGCACCCACGCGTTCGCGATCTATGGCGTGACGACGCAGGAGGGTGGCTCGATCTCGCAGTTCAGTGCGCACGACTTCACGACACCGGGTGCCTCGAAGGGGGAAGCCGACGTGGCGACGATCAAGCTGCGGGCGCTGCGGGTGGGCGACTTTCCCGCCGGCACGACGATCTGCACCGCGTACATCGTCACGGGAACTCTGGCGTCGGTGCAGGCGGAGATGATCGGCCTGGCGCGCGCCGGCGTGCGCTGAAGTTGCGGAGGGGTCGCGCGTGGCCTGCCGCACGACGCGATGATGCACGGATGGTGACCGAGGACGACGTCCGGCGGCTGGCGCTGGCGCTGCCCGAGACCACGGAGCAGCCGTCGTATGGCGCCCCGGGGTTCCGGGTGAAGGAGAAGCTGTTTGCCCGCATCCGTGAGGAGGGTGACGTGCTGGTCGTATGGGTCGGCGACCTGGGGGAGAAGGAGGCGCTCATCGCGTCCGAGCCGAAGAAGTTCTTCACAACGCCGCACTACGACGGGCATCCGACCGTGCTCGTGCGCTTTCGGGCTGTGGGCGTCAAGGAGGTGCGCGAGCTGTTGACGGAGTCGTGGCGCGTGCGCGCGCCCAGACGGCTCGTCGAGCGGTTCGACGCGGCCAGCCACTGAGACGGGCGCCCGGGTGGGGTCGCCTGGGAGGCCGTGCGGCAAGCTGTCCGCCATGACTGCGTGGACCACCGACGACATTCCCGACCAGCAGGGCCGCACCGTACTCGTCACGGGCGCGAACAGTGGCCTCGGGCTGCGGTCGGCCCAGGCGCTGGCCAAGGCCGGGGCCCGCGTGCTGCTGGCATGCCGCAATCCGGAGAAGGCCGCGGCGGCGCTCGAGGCCGTCGAAGCGTGCGCGACCACCGCGGTGCCCGAGGTCATCACGCTCGACCTCGCCGACCTGTCGTCGGTCGCCCGCGCCGCGGACACGGTTGCGATCCGTGTCGACAAGCTCGACGTGTTGATGAACAACGCAGGAGTGATGGCGATCCCGTTGCAGCGCACGACCGACGGCTTCGAGATGCAGTTCGGCACGAACCACCTCGGGCACTTCGCGCTCACCGGTCGGCTGCTGCCGTTGCTTCTGGCCGCGGACGCGCCGCGGGTCGTGTCGACGTCGTCCCAGGCCCATCGCACCGGTCGTATGCGGTGGGACGACCTGCACTGGCACCGTCGGTACTCGAAGTGGCTCGCGTACGGGCAGTCCAAGCTCGCCAACCTGTTGTTCACGCTCGAGCTCGACCGTCGCGCCGGCGAGGAACGTTCGCCGCTGCTCGCGGTGGCGGCACACCCCGGGTACGCGGCGACGCATCTCCAGGCCGCGGGGCCGGAGATGGCGGGCAGCTCGTTGATGGGGCGGACGATGGAGCTCGGCAACCGGATCTTCGCCCAGAGCGACGCTGAGGGAGCGCTGCCACAGCTCTACGCCGCCACGATGCCGAACGTGCACGGCGGCGAGTACTACGGGCCCGACGGTCTGTTCGAGATGCGCGGCGCGCCGAAGAAGGTCGGTCGCATCGGCGCGGCGCGCGACGCCGACGCCGCCCGCCGACTCTGGAACGTCTCGGAGAAGGAAACCGGCGTCATCTACAGCTGGAAGCCCGCCCCCTGAAACCGCGCAGGGTCAGCGGATGATCGACTTGACGCGGGACATGAGGTCGGCGTCGAGCTTCGGGAGCACCTCGAGGGCGCCCATGTTCTCGCGTACTTGATCGGGGGAGCTCGCGCCGGTGATCACCGTGGACACGTGCGGGTTCCTCGCACACCAGGCGAGCGAGAGCTGCGAGAGCGAGCACCCGAGCTCCTCGGCGACGTCTTTCAGCTTGCGCACCTTCGCGTTGCGCTCCGGGTTGGTGAGAAGCTCCTTCAGCCACTCGTAACCCGGCAACGTCGCGCGGCTTCCGTCGGGGATGCCG
>DASZHU010000192.1:0-2830 GCA_035937605.1 Acidimicrobiales bacterium
TGAGACCCGATCGCCGCAGCGCGGTCGCGATGATCGCGAGCGACTGCGCGGACAGTTCGTCGACAGGGCGGTTGCGATGCTCGCGCGTGCCGAGATCCACCTGCGCGACCGCGTCGCGGCCGAAGCGTTCCACCACGTCGACGAGCAACCCGAGCTCGACGCCCCAACCTTCGACGAACGGGAGTACCTCGAGCGCGTCGCGCCGGCCCGCGTACTCACCGCCGAGCGGCTGCACGATGTCGGCGAGCTTCGGGAACAAGAGTGAGAGGAGCGGGCGCGCGACGAGCTCGGTCACGCGACCGCCGCCGGCGGGCGCGCCTTCGAACGAGCGCGTGTAGCTCGCTTTCACGAGCACGATGTCGGTGTCGAAGATGAGCGGCTCGACCAGCTTCGCGACGGAGTCGGCGCGGAAATTGCGGAGGTCGGCGTCGAGCCAGCACAACAGGTCACCCGCGCATGCGTGCAACGACTTCCACAGCGCATTGCCCTTGCCCGATCCGGGCCCGGCCTCACGGAGCACGTCGGGCTCGGCCACCACCGCCGCGCCCGCGGCGCGGGCGGCCCCGGCGGTGCCGTCGGTCGAGCCGTCGTCGACCACGACCACTTCGTCGACGAGGCCGGTGCTCACGAGCTCGGAGCGGACCTCGCGTACGATCGCGCCCACCGTCGGGGCTTCGTTGCGCGCCGGAAGGCACACCGAGATCGAGTGCCCGCCCGCGCGCTTTGCCGCGACGAGATCGGCCAGATTCACGGGAACCAGCCTATGGGAATGCCTTCGGAAGCCCGTTGGTGCCCTGGTAATCTGTTCGGGTTAATCTGTAGTGAATAACGCGCTCATCAAGAGCGGCTGAGGGACAGGCCCTATGACGCCGCGGCAACCAGCACGAAGTGATCGGAACCGCCGACCGCTCGAGCCTGGTGCCAATGCCTGACCGATGAGTTGCCGAAGAGCGGTCTCCCGCTCGAGGTGCTCGAGAGCGCGTCGAGAGCAACCGGCAAGGAGACCAAGCTCATGGCACACGCGAACCATCTCGATGTCGTACATCCCGGCGGCGAGCCCAACGTTCTCGGCCTGCGATGTCGCGAGTGTGCACGGGAGTACCCCGTTACACCGATCTACACCTGCGAGTGGTGCTTCGGCCCGCTCGAAGTCGCGTACGACTACGACACGATTGCCAAGACGATCAGCCGCGAGAAGATCGCGGCCGGGCCCACAAGCCTTTGGCGCTACTCCGACCTGCTCCCGGTTGCCTGCGACCCGTCGGTCGACCTCGGCACCGGGTTCACACCGCTCGTGCGCGCCGACCGGCTCGCAGCCGAGCTCGGCCTCGGCGAGGTCTGGCTGAAGAACGACACCCGCAACCCCACCAACTCGTTCAAGGACCGCGTCGTTTCGGTCGCGCTGAGCAAGGCGCTCGAGTTCGGCTTCAAGGTCGCGGCGTGCGCGTCAACCGGCAACCTCGCCAACTCCGTTGCCGCGCACGCGGCGCATGCCGGGCTTCGGAGCTACGTGTTCATCCCGTCGAATCTCGAGCAGGGCAAGGTCGTGACCACGTCGGTGTACGGCGGCAACGTGGTTGCGATCGAAGGAAATTACGACGACGTCAATCGCCTGTGCGCGGAGCTCGCCGGCATCTACGACTGGGCGTTCGTGAACGTCAACATGCGGCCGTTCTACGCCGAGGGCTCCAAGACCCTCGCGTTCGAAACCGCCGAGCAGCTCGGCTGGCGCACGCCCGACCATGTCGTGGTTCCCGCCGCGAGCGGTTCGCTGCTCACGAAGATTCAAAAGGGCTTCAGCGAGCTCTACAAGGTCGGCCTCCTCGACGAGGAGCCGCACGTGCGTGTGTCGGGTGCGCAAGCGCTGGGCTGCTCGCCGATCGCGCGGGCGTTCATCGAGGAGTCCGACACGATCCGGCCGGTGAAGCCCGACACCATCGCCAAGTCGTTGGCGATCGGCAATCCCGCCGACGGCTACTTCGCGCTCGACGCGGTGCGCAACAGCGGCGGCGGGTTCGCGTCGGTCACCGACGGCGAGATCGTCGCCGGCATGGAGCTGCTCGCGCGCACCGAAGGCATGTTCGCGGAGACGGCCGGCGGTGTGACGATCGCGACGCTGCAACAGCTCGCGGCCAGCGGCGTGATCCGCGCCGACGAGCGTGTGGTGGTGTACATCACAGGACACGGATTGATGACCTTCGAGGCCGTCGCACCTACCAGCGGCCCGACCGCCACGATCGCGCCGAGTCTCGACGCGTTCCACGCCGCGTTCGACATCGAGGAGGCTTGACGCCATGGCAGTCACGATCCGGATCCCGACGCAGTTGCGCAGTCTGGCGGGTGGTGCTTCGGAGGTGTCCGTCGAGGCGGCCACGGTCAGCGATGCGTTGAAGGCACTCGACGCGCACCACGCCGGGTTCGCCGAACGACTCTTCGACGACAAGGGGGAGCTGCGCCGTTTCGTCAACGTGTTCGTCGCCGACGAGGACATCCGGTTCCTGCAGAACCTCGACACGCCGGTCGAGAACGGGCAGGTCGTCAGCATCGTTCCCGCCGTGGCCGGTGGCGCCTGAGGCGGGCGCGAACCGCACTCGGGGACATGTCGTAGGTCGCGGTTGCCTCGATGCGGTCGGAGCCGCATGAGCGTCGATGTCGTGATCTCGGGTGCGGGGCCGGCGGGGTTGGCGGCCGCGTGGCGACTCGCACGACGGGGCCGGTCGGTCGTCGTGCTCGAACGTGCCGAGCACGTCGGCGGTCTCGCGGCGAGCTTCGAGATCGACGGGCTGCGAGTCGACCACGGCAGCCACCGGCTGCACCCTTCGGCCGCGCC
>DASZHU010000193.1:0-6188 GCA_035937605.1 Acidimicrobiales bacterium
AGGCACGAGCAGCACGATGAACACCGCCGGGACGATCCACTCGAGTGGAGTTCCGGCGGTTCGTTCGGTCCCGCCAGTGACGGGGTTGCCGAATCCGCCGAGTGCGGTCCACCAGCCCCAGTCGAGGTAGGGCACGGAGATGAACGCGATCACTGCGATCATCACACACGCGATCGCGGGGAACGCGAGCAGGAAGTGCCGCGGGCGAAGGCCGCGGGCGATCGATGTCACCCGCTGGCGGCCCTTTCCCGACAATGCGACGCGCGTGCCAGTGGCGACGCGTACACCGACGAACGCCAGTGCCGCGATGGTTGCGACGTCGAGCACCGACACGCCGATAGGTTCGCACGCCGTGAACGACGTCGTGCGCCGCCGGCTGCTCGTGTCGGGCCGCGTGCAAGGGGTCTGGTACCGCGCCAGCGCGGAGCGCGAAGCCGTTCGACTGGGCCTGGCCGGCAGCGCGCGCAACCTGCACGACGGTCGCGTCGAGATGTCGGTGGAAGGCCCGGCTCCGAGCGTTGATGCATTCATCGCGTGGGCCCGCATCGGGCCACCACGCGCGAACGTGACCGGTGTCGTGGTCGAGGGTCTGGCGCCGACGGGCCAGACCGGCTTTCACGCGCGCTGATACGAGCCGGTCAGGGTGGCGACGACGCCCGGCGTCTTGGTGATCGTGGACTGCGCGTCCTTGCCGCTCACGCCCGCCGCGAGCCCCGACGGGCGCGTGAGTGCGTACAGCGTGAACACGTAGTGATGTGCGCTGCCCTTCGGAGGGCACGGGCCGGACCAACCCGTGGTGCCGGCGTCGTTCTTCGCCTCCACGGCGCCGTCGGGCACCGCGCCGGCCGCCAGCGCCTGCACGCTCGTGTCGAGCCCGCCGATGGCCCAATGCACGAAACCGTTCGCGTCCGCATCGGTGACCACGATCGCCAGCTCGACGGTGCCCTGCGGCACGGCGCCCCAGGCGAGGGGCGGTGAGGTGCCGGCGCCGTCGCAGGTGAACTGCTTGGGGATCGGTTCGCCACTCCCGAACGCGCTGCTCGTGAGCGTCAGCGGTGCCGCGACGGTTCCGACCTGCCCGGGGATCGTCGTCGTCGCCAGTGGGGGAGCGCTCGCGCCCGGAGGTGGCGGCCGCAGTGAGCGCCCGTCGTGCGCGCAGCCGATGAGCGCGATCGCGATCACGATCACCGTGGCGCGCCTCATGCGAACAGCGCGCGCTCGGCTAGCGCGATCGGCAACCCGCCGGAAGCTGCGAGCCGGTCGTGAAAACCCTTCAGGTCGCCGCGCCCCGAGGTGGACCACGCGTCGCGCATCCGCTCGATCTCGAGGGAACCCGTCAGGTACGACGCCGCTTGTGTGGGCCACGCGCAGTACCGCATGACCTCGGCGCGCGCCGTCGCCTCCGTGAGCCCCGTGTTCGCGTGCATGTACGCGACAGCTTCGTCGAAGGACATCTCTCCGCAGTGCAGGCTCGTGTCCGCCACGATCCGCGCCGCGCGGAAGATGCGGGCATCGAGATGACAAAGCTCCTGTCCGGCGTCGGTGTAAAAGCCCTGCTCCCGCATCATCACCTCGGTGTAGAGACCCCAGCCCTCGACGAAGTACGGCGTCGTCACGAGGCGGCGCAGCGTGCTCGCGTTGGCCTGCATCCACGCGAAGTGCCAGTGATGGCCGGGGTAGGCCTCGTGCACGCTCGTAGTCGGCATGCTCGGGAAGCTGTTGTCGGCGAGCCGCTGCGCGAGCTCCTCGTCAGTGGTGCCCTCAGGCGGGTACGGGACGTTGAAGCGCCCGGCGAGCGATGGTCGCATCGCTGGTGGCTGGAAGTACGACGCCACCGCGAGCACGGGCCGCTGGAACGGTGGCGACGGCTCGACGGTGCAGGTCTCGCCGTCGGGGAACGGCACGAGGTCGTGCTCGACGAGAAAGTCGCGGGCGGCGAACGTCCAGCGCTCGTAGCCCTCGCGCATCGCTTCGGGGGTGTCGGGCCGGTCGGCGTTCACGAGATCGAGCCGAGTGCGCCAGTCGTCGTCTTTCCAGTTCCGGCGGCACAGCTCGCGCATCTCCATGTCGAGCGCGGCGTGTGCGGCGCGGCCGCGATCGCGGAGCGATGGCGCGTCGTCGCGCAGCAACTCCTTCTCGCGTAGGAGGCGGCTGTAGCGCGATTCGCCGAGGGCCCAGTCGCCCTGCGCGTGGTTCGCGAGGTCCGTGAGGAACCCCGCGAAGGACTCGTAGGCGGTCGCGGCGGCAGCCCCGGCGTCGGCGATCTCGCGCCTGCCCTTGTCGTCGGCGACCTCGGCGGGCAGGAGATCTCGGCTGTACACGACGGCGGCATTGCACTGCCCGAGCGCGCGGCGTACGAGCAGGGCGCTCGCGGTGCCGGCGTCGAGGTTCGTGCGCCCTTGGTCGAGCACGTCGGGAACGGCACGGAGCCGGGCGACCGCGGACCGAACCAGCTCGGGCTCGGGGTGCAACCGGCGCACGAACAGCGAGAACACGCCCATGAGCCCGGCCGACACGTACGAATCGGGATCGCGTTGCCAGCGCCGCCAGTCGCGCGTGATCGCGGAGCCACGAAGTTGTGAGAGCACGAGATCGCGATCGATCTGCTGAGCGGAGTCGAGCTCGTCGTCGCGCAGCGCGGCGAACCGGTCCATCCAGCGGTCCTCTGCGGCCTCACGGCGTACGTGACCCTCGGCCGAGAGGTCGGGGAGTCGATCATCGTGGCCGTCGGCACCATGGAACGTCGCGGCCGTCGGCGACTCGGTGAACATCCACTCCACGTACTCGTCGATGAGGGAATCGATCACGGCCACACCCCGAGCGTTGCAGACTGTGGCAACCCCATGCGACGGCCTCGGCTCTCCTTGCTCGCGCGCCTTCGCGCGCACATCGCGTCGGACACGTTCACCTGTTCGCGGGCGCGCACTTCGTAGCCCGTACCCGACGCGGTCAGATGTAGCCGCGGAGGCGGCTGGCCTGGGCGACGCGCTCGATGCCGATGGCGAACGCGGCTTGCCGCATCGTGCAGTGCTTCTGTTGCATGTAGGCGGCTGTCGTGTCGTACGCGCGCTGCATGTAGTCGGTCAGCGCCTCGTTGAACCGGGTCTCCGTCCACGGCATCTGCTGGATGTTGCGTGTCCACTCGAAGTATGAGCCCGTGACGCCGCCGGCATTGGCGAGGATGTCGGGCACCACGTCGATGCCCCGATCACCGAGGATCTTGTCGGCGTCCGGTGTCGTCGGATAGTTGGCCGCCTCGATCACGGCGCGAGCCTGAACCATCCCGGCGTTGTCCTGGTGCACCTGCTCGTCGAGCGCGGCGGGGATCAGGACATCGCAGTCGCACATGAGCAGCTCGTCGTTCGTGACCTGCTCGGCCCCGGCGAGGTCGCCGACCTTGCCGCCCCGTTTAGCGACGTCGACGAGCTCGCCGACCGGGAGGCCGGTCGCGCGGTATACGCCCCCGAAGCGATCGGACACTGCGACGATCGTGCAGCCACGTTCAGCGGCCTCGACCGCGGCCCACGAGCCAACGTTGCCGAAGCCTTGGATCGCGAGTCGCAGGCCGTCGAGTTGCAGGCCGTGTTGTCGCGCGTAGGCCGCGAGCGTGTAGACGACGCCGCGCCCTGTGGCGGCTTCGCGGCCCGGCTGGCCGCCGAGCGACAACGGCTTGCCGGTCACGATCGCAGGGCTGTAGCCGTGCGCCGCGGAGAAGGCATCCATCATCCAGGCCATCGTCTGCGCATTGGTGTTCATGTCGGGCGCGGGGATGTCGCGGTAGATGCCGATCACGTGGCTGATGCCGTTCGTGAAGCGACGCGTCATGCGCTGCAGCTCCGTCGCGCTCATCCCGGTGGGGTCGACGGCGATGCCGCCCTTCGCGCCACCGAACGGCACGTCGAGCAGCGCGGTCTTCCACGTCATGAGCGACGCGAGCGCGCGGACCTCCTCGAGATCCGCGTTCGGGTGGTAACGGACGCCGCCCTTGTACGGACCGCGCGCGCCGTTGTGCTGGACGCGGTAGCCCTGCACGACGATGAGCTCGCCGCTGTCCATGCGCACGGGCACCTGCACGGCGATCTCGCGATACGTGGAGGTGAGGATCGAGTGCATCTCGTCGTCGAGATCGACGATGTGTGCGGCTTCCTCGAAGTATCGGTTGACCGCCTGAAAGGCCGTGAGCCCCTCCCGCGCCATGCGCGCGATGTTGTCAGTTCGCGGTGGTCGGCGCGGCGGATGCCGTCGCCGCCGTGACCGGCGCGGGCAACGTGAATGCGTCGTCGGGGATCGTTGTCGTGTAGCCGGTGGCGGTGAGCGCTCCGGTCGGCACCTGAGCGAGCAGGATCGCCCCTTCGTGCGACAAGCACAGCGTGGCGGACGCGCCCAACGGCGGATCCTGCGACTGTCCTTGCTTGCGAGTCGTGACGAGGCACGACGCGGACGCGCCGGTGATCGTGCGGGTCTCCACTCGGAAGTCGTAGTCGGCGGCGCTCGTCTTGAACTGGTCGATGGCCGTTTGCACCGCGGTGGCGCCGAACACCTGATCCCCTCCTGACGACGTCGACGCCGCACCGAGATCACCACAGTCCCAATGATTTGCCGCCATCGTGCACTGATAGCGCTCGCCCTTGACCGAGAGCGTCGCGTCGATCGTCCCGTCGTCGTGGAACGTGTCGACGCGGAGATCAGGCGGCCGCTGCGTGGTCGTCACCTGCAACGGCTTGCCCTGCGCGTCCTTGGTCTCGAGCGTGACCCGATACGCGTGCTGCGGAGCAGACGTTGCGAGGGCGAAGAAGTCCGCCACGTCCTTCGGGAGGCCGGCCTGCTCGGCGATCGATCGGCCCTGATCGGCGCGGGTCGGCGACGACCCTGCGCAGGCGGCGAGCGCCACCAACACGGCGACGAGCCAGCGCTGCACAGCGGCGGACGGTAGTGCGTACGATCGATCGACCATGACGCAGCCGACCGAAGCAAGTGAGCGGTCCGCTCGGGCGCCGCTGCGGCGGTCCGTGGCGCTTGGTCTCGCGATCGGTGTGCCGGTGGCGATCGCCGCCGCCGCGGTCACCTACGCGATCGTCGCGATTCCGATGTACACACTGGCGCAAGCCGACCCGCACGGACTCGACCGGCCGTTCTTCCGCCACGCGCTCGTGCGCATCGCCCTGCCGGTCGGTGCGGTGATCGGACTCATGATCGGTAGCGTCGTGGGGGTGTGGTACCGCCGTGGGGGCCACCTCCCGACCGATCGGACACCCTTCTGATGGACGAGCCTCTCCGCTTGCTGACGGTGCACGCGCATCCCGACGACGAGTCGTCGAAGGGCGCGGGGACCGTTTCGAGATATCACGACGAGGGCGTGTGGTGCACGCTCGTGTGTTGCACGGGCGGAGAGGCGGGCGACATCCTCAACCCGGCGATGGACACGCCCGAGGTGCGCAACGACATCGCGAACGTGCGCCGCGAGGAGCTCGAGCGAGCGGCAGGGATCATCGGCTACGACGAGCTGGTGTGGCTCGGCTACAAGGACTCGGGGATGCCCGACACGCCAGAGAACGCGGATCCCGCGTGCTTCTGGCGGGCTCCGCTCGACGAGGCGGTCGGGCGACTGGTGCGCATCATCCGGCGCGTACGACCGCATGTGATGGTCACGTATCCGGACGAGCAGAGCCGCTACCCGCATCCCGACCACCTTCGCGTGCACGAGATCTCCGACGTGGCATTCGATGCATCGGGCGACCCTGAGCGGTTCGCCGAGTCGGGCGAGCCGTGGCAGCCGTTGAAGCTCTATTACACGACGTGGTCGCGTGAGCGCATCGTCGCCCTGCACGAGAAGATGCTCGAGCTCGGTCTCGAGTCGCCGTACGCACGGTGGTTCGAACGTTCGCCCGACGATCCGCCACCACCACCGCCGCCCCCTCTCACGACGCAGATCGAGGTTGGCGCGTACTACGTGCGTCGCAAGGAGGCGCTCCTCGCGCACGCGACCCAGATCGACCCCACATCACCGTTCTGGTTCTCGTTGCCCGACGACGTCGCCGCCGCCGTGCACCCGTGGGACGACTACACGCTGGCGCGCAGCCTGGTCGACAGCGAGGTGCCGGAGGACGATCTGTTCGCGGGCGTGCGTGAGCTTGTCTACGATCCCGGCGGGCGGTGACGAACCCTGGGGGCGATCGGTGTCGAAGTTC
>DASZHU010000194.1:0-4142 GCA_035937605.1 Acidimicrobiales bacterium
GCAGAACACGTCCGCGCCCCGCAGCCGTGACGCCTTCTCGGCATCGTCGATCCGCCCCAGCCACTCGATGCGCGTGTCGTGGCCGTACCGAGCCTGCAAGGCGGCGGTCTCGGGCCCGTCGCCGGCGACCCACAGGCGCACGTCGGCCGGCAGGGACTGCATCGCGTCCAGCAGCACGGCGAGCCCCTTGCGCGGCTCGTGCCGGCCGACGAACAGAATGGTCGGGCCCTCGCTGGGCCACGGCGGCGCCTTCGCGTACCGGTCGATCTCGATCCCATTGAACAACAGCGTGTAGTCGCCGCCCAGCGCGTCGTGGGCCATCGTCCGCGCGTCCGCCGACACCGCGCACCGGTGATCGAGGCGGCGTGCGAGTTGCCGCACCCCCCAGTTCAGGTAGCGGTACGCGGCGCTCCCGCCCGCGGCGTGGAAGGTCCCGATGATCGGCGCGTTGCGGAACAGGATCGACGTCATGCACGGGCCTGGCACGAGCGGCTCGTGCAGGTGCAGCACGTCGAACCCTTCGTCGCGGAGCGCCCGGATCGTGCGCAGCTGGCAGGACGGGTCGGGAGCGATCGGGGCGACGGAGCCGTTCGCGGCGGCTGGAACCGAGCGCCCCAAGGGCGTGACGCCGGCATCCGGAGGCGGCCCGTCGCACGGACCGAGCACACGCGCGTCGTGGCCGAGATGCCGCAGCGAGCGCGCGAGCCCGAGCACCTGACCTTGGACGCCCCCGGGAACGGACAGGCTGTAGGGGCACACGAGCCCTACTCGCATGCTGCTCACGGTAGTTCCGACCGATCACTGGGCCAGTTCGGTTGCATCAGGTGCCACTGCTCCGGGGCGACGCGGATCAGCGCTTCCAGCTCGTGTGCGAGCAACTGCGTCACGCGGGCCACGTCGTCGCGGAGTCGCCCGGTGCGCTCCGTCGGGACCGGTGAGCGGCACACGCCGAGATGCCCCCTGCCCTGGAAGTACGCGGCCGTCGGCAGCAGAGGCGCACCCGACCGGAGGGCGAGCGTGGCCGGGCCCGCGGGCAGGGTCGTGCGCTCGCCGAAGAAGTCCACCTCGATGCCGCTTCCGCCAATGTCGCGATCGCACAGCAGGCACACGATGTGGTTTGCCTTCAACGCACGCGCGACCTGTGCCGCCGCGTCCGGGCCGAGCGCCACGATGTTCATCCCGAACGACCGGCGCAGGCCCACGAACCACTCGAACAGCTCCGGTGGGTCGAGCGCCTCGACCACGACCGTGATCGGATCGTGACGCACCGCGGCAACCCAGAAGCCGGCCCACTCCCATCCGCCGAGGTGCGGCAACGCGAGGATCACGCCCTTCCCGCGCGCCAGCCCGTCGTCGAGATGACCGAGCCCCCGGTACGACATGCCGGCGTCGAGCACCGCCGGACTCGTACCGGGCAGCCGGAACGACTCGGCCCAGTACCGCGCGTACGACTCGAAGGTGGCATCGACGGCCCGCCGCAGCTCGAGGCCGCGGAGGCCGGAGCCGTGAATGCGTCGGAGGTTGCGCTCGACCTGGGCTCGCCGCTCCGGCGACACCTGCGCCGCGCCGAAACCGGCAACCCGCGCCAGCCCATCGGCGACGACGTCGGGCATGGCGCGGGCGACGGCGCTGCCGACCTTGAACGCGGTGAGGGTCCGGTTCAAGTCCGCCCTTGAGTGGTGAGAACTAGCGGGCGTCGCGACGGCGCGCGTCGCGGGCCGCGGCCCAACGCTCGCGACGCATGCGCGTGCGCTCGCTCGTGGGGCGGGTCACGCGGCGGGCCCGCCAACGGGCGTTGATCGGCCGTGCCGGCGTCGGCGTCGCCTGGCCCCACACCCGCAGGAAGCGCTGCACGGCGGTGAATGCCGTGAGGCCCAACATGAGCCACAGCACCGGGATGAGCAGCCCTTCGAACAACAATCCGAGACCGAGGGCGATGATGCGCTCCGCGCGCTCCATGAGCCCACCTCGCGCGTCGAAGCCGAGCGACTCGGCCTTCGCCCGTTCGTACGAGATCAGCAGCGACGTGCCGAGCAGCGCCAGCGGCAGCATTCCGATGTGACCGCCATGGTGGTCTTCGAGGTACCAGGCCACGCCGCCCAGCAGCAGCGCATCGACGACCCGGTCGACGACCGAGTCGAAGAACGCACCGCGGGGTGAGGCGGTGCCCGATGCCTTGGCCACCGCTCCGTCGAGGACGTCGGGAACCGCGGTGAGCACGAGCAGGAGGAACCCGAGTCGCAACGCGCCGTTGGCGATGGCGATAGCCGCACCGACCGCCATCACGAGCCCGAGCAGTGTGAGGTGGTCAGCGCGGACGCCGCTCTTGCGGAGGTTGGCGCCGACCGGGCGAAGCTTCTGCTCCACGCTCGGACGGAGGCGTTTGTCGAACATCAGCGACTCCAACGAGGGGCACGCGCTGCGTGCAAACTCCTGCAAACGCTACCAGCGCGCTTGCCCGTCGAGCGAGATAGCAGACGTTCGCTCTAGGGTGACCGGTCTCACTGCACCACGATCGGGGGCCGTCGTTCCGTGAAGCGCTTTCCGCCCGAGAAGATCCGCAATGTCGCACTGGTCGGACACGGTGGATCAGGGAAGACCACGCTGGCCGAGGCGCTTCTTCACAAGGCGGGCGCCATCACGAGGATGGGTCGGGTCGAGGACGGCACCACTGTGTGCGACTTTGACCCCGAAGAGCAGAAGCGCAGTCTCTCGCTGTCGCTCGCGCTCGCCCCGTTCGAGTGGAAGGACCACAAGGTCAACCTGATCGACTGTCCCGGCTACGCCGACTTCATCGGGGACGTGCAGGCCGCACTGCGGGTGGCCGATCTCGCGATCTTCGTGGTCAGCGCCGTCGAGGGCGTCGAGGTGCAGACCCACGCCGCTTGGAAGATCGCGAGCTCGCTGGGCGTGCCCCGGATGATCTTCGTCAACAAGCTCGACCGGGAGCGGGCGAGTTTCGACCGTACCCTCAGTGAGCTGCGAGAGTTCTTCGGAGCCGGGATCGCTCCCCTCGAGATCCCGGTCGGGGGCGAGTCCGGACTACGGGGGATCGCCGACCTCCTCACCGACACCGCCTACCTCTACGACAGCGGCAACGTCACCCACGGGGAGGTACCCGACGAGCTGGCCGAGCTCGAGCACCAGGTGCACGACAACCTCGTCGAAGGCATCGTGGTCGCCGACGACGAGCTGCTCGAGCGCTACCTCGGCGGTGAATCGATCTCGGTCGAGGAACTCGAGCGCACGCTGGCCACGGGCGTGGCCGAGGCCACGGTGTTCCCTGTGGTCGTCGGATCCGCCACCACCGACGTCGCCGTCGACCGCCTCGCCGACTTCATCGTCGAGATCGGTCCCGCTCCGACCGACCGCCCGGCGGTGCCCGTCACGGCCGGCGACACCACCGTCGACGTGAAGGTCGACCCCTCCGGCGATCCGCTCGCCGTCGTGTTCAAGACGATCGCCGACCCGTACGTCGGCCACATCTCACTGTTCAAGGTGCTGTCGGGCACGATCCGGCCGGACGACCACCTCTGGAACACGCGATCCGGTACCGACGAGCGCCTGCACGGGCTGTTCACCCTGCGCGGAAAGGAGCAGGATCAGCTCGAGGAGGTGCCCGCCGGCGATCTCGCCGCCGTGGCCAAGCTGTCGGCCACGGCCACCGGCGACACCCTCGCGCCGAAGGGCAAGCCGGTCACCGTCGAGCCCATCGCCAGCCCTCCGCCGGTGCTGGCCACCGCGATCCTGGCTCGAACGCAGGCCGACGAGGACAAGCTCGCCAACGCACTGCACCGGCTCCAAGAGGAGGACCCCGCGCTGGTCATCGATCGCAGCGAGGAGACGCACCAGACGATCCTGCGCGGCACCGGCGAGACGCATCTGCAGATCACGCTCGAGAAGCTGGCCCGCAAGTTCGGTGTCGACGTCGACACCGAGGACGTGCGTGTCCCTTACCGGGAGACGATCAACGCGAGCGCGACCAACGTCGAGGGCAAGCACAAGAAGCAGTCCGGTGGCCACGGGCAGTTCGGCGATTGCCACATCCGCATGGAGCCCCTCACCCGCGGCTCGGGCATCGAGTTCGTCGACGACATCTTCGGCGGCGCCATTCCCAGAAACTTCATCCCCGCCGTCGAAAA
>DASZHU010000195.1:0-3714 GCA_035937605.1 Acidimicrobiales bacterium
GTCGGACCAGGTGGCGATGGGGTTGATCTTCACCAGCCCGCGCAGGTCGCGCACGATGATCGGTGCCGTCTCACGGGCGGCCGCCTCGGCCCGGCGCAACCCGCTCATCCAGGCCTGCTTGCCGGCGAGGGCCCGGTCGAGCTGGCCGACCTTCACCGCCGAGCAGCAGTTCTCGGGATCGACCTTCCAGAGCTCTTCATCGTGGTGCTTGACCGTCATGATGCGCATGTTGAGGCCGTAGCGGCGGCGCACCGTCTCGACGGTGTCGAGGGTTTCGGGGAAGTGATAGCCGGTGTCGATGAAGACGACTTCGATGGCGGGATAGACCTTCACCGCGAGGTCGACGAGGACGGCGTCGGTCATCGATGCGCTGAGGCACAGGTGCGGCGCGAAGTTGTCGACGCCCCACTGAATGATCTTTGAGGCCGGCAGCCGCTCGAACTCGCGGTTGAGCTCGGCCAGCTCCTCGTCGGTGTACTGCGGGAGGCTCGAGAGCGGATTCGGTTCGAGAATCACGTAGCGCACTCCGACTCGCCGGTCTCGGCGACGTACGGGCCCGTTTCGTCGTAGTCGACGTAGTACTCGGGAGCGACATCGGGAAGCGGGAACTCGTCGAGCTCCTTGAGATCGGCGGCGACGGCCTTGGCGCCGCCCACGCGATCGAGCCACGTTCGGAACAGCTCGCCCGCCTCGCGCTCGTTCGCGAACCGGCGCACGACCCGCACCGCCGCCTCCGGCGCGTTCTTCGCCGGGAGCCGCAACGCCTTCTCGCCGAAGTGGATCTGCGTCTGGCCCACGTAACCGCCGAGCAGCATCTGGTAGCCGGGCGCGGCCTTGCCGTGCGCGCGACGCTCGGCGCCGAAGAACCCGATGTCGGAGATGTGGTGCTGGCCGCACGAGTTCGTGCAGCCCGAGATGTTCGTGCGGATCCCGCCGACGTCGGCCAGGCCGGCCTCGTCGAGCGCGGCACCGATCGCGTCGGCGAGACCGCGTGACTGCGTGACCGCGAGGTTGCACGTGTCGGCGCCGGGGCAGGCAACGACGTCGCGGGCGAGCTCGGCTCCGGGCTCGGCCATGCCGATCGTCTGCAGACGATCGAACAGCTTCGACAGCTGCTCCTCGGTGAGGCCTCGGAACGCGAGGTTCTGACGGTTGGTCACGCGCACGTCGAGTGCGAGCTCGCGCTGGATGGCGGCGAGCGCACGGAACTGGTCAGAGGTGACGTCGCCGAGCTTGGCGTACGCGATCGCGGACACCGTGCCCTTCGCGTTGCCGCGCACCACGTTGACCTGCTCCCAGCGGTCGTACGGCGACGTGGCGCGGATGCTGACCGGAACTCCCTGACCCATCGGGGTCGGCGTGATCGTGGCGTGCAGACCGGCCGGCGAGTCGCCTTCCTTCTCCACCGCTTCGGGGAGGCCGCCGGGCCACGACGACGACGCGAGTAGGAAGCGGCGTTCCTTCAGGATGCGGGCCTGCAGCTCGTCCCAGCCCATCGTGTCGACGAGCCACTTCATGCGCGCCCGAAGCTTGTTGTCGCGATTGCCGTGGTTCGAGAACACCCGCAGGATCGCTTCCAGGGTCGGCAGCAACTCTTCGCGCGACGTGAACTCCTCGAGCGCGAGGGCCGGGTGCGGGTTGGCACCGAGCCCGCCGGCGACGAAGACACGGAAGCCACCTTCGAGCTCGCCGGCCTCGTTCTCGCGCGCGGTGGCGATCACGCCCACGTCGTTGAACATCGCCTGGCCGCAATCCGTCGCGCAGCCCGAGAAGTTGATCTTGAACTTGCGCGGCAGGCGCTGCGCGAGCGGGTGGCGCAGGAAGTGGCGGAAGGCCGCCTCGGCCCACGGCGTCACATCGAGCACCTCGAACGGGCAGGCGCCCGCCAGGTGGCAGGCCTGCACGTTGCGCACGGTGTCGCCGCACGCCTCGCGCGTCGTCATCCCGACGGCGGCGAGCTCGCGGAGCACGTCGGGCACGCGCTCGAGTTCCACGAAGTGGAACTGGATGTTCTGGCGCGTCGTGATGTGACCCCATCCGCGCGAATAGGTGTCGGCGATGTGGGCCATCGCGTCGAGCTGCTCGGCGGTGAGGCCTCCGTACGGCACCTTCACCCGCACCATCTGGTTGTGCCCGCCCTGGCGCTGGCCGTAGATGCCGTTGTTCAGACGGAAGACGCGAAAGACGTCGTCGTCGAGTTCGCCGGACAGGTACCGGCCGAGCTGTGTCTCGAACTTCTCGATGTCGGCCAGCTGAGCCGGATCGATCTCACGCTGGAGCATGGCAGGACTCTCCTGTAGCGGGTCTCGAAAACCGACCTGCTAGATCGGGATTCACCAGTGTTCCAAACCCGACGCGTTGGATCAAGATTCCCGAGCGTCCGGGATTTCTCAGGCGGAGGCCCGGAGCAGCTCGCCCACGCGGAAGGCCAGGTCGAGGGACTGGCGGCCGTTGAGCCGAGGGTCGCACATGGTTTCGTAGCGGTGGTCGAGGTCGCCGTGGCCCAGCTGCTCGGCCCCGCCGAGGCACTCGGTCACGTCGTCGCCCGTGAGCTCGACGTGCACGCCGCCGGGCCACGTGCCGACCTCGCGGTGCGCGGCGAAGAACCCGGCGATCTCATCGATGATCACGTCGAAGTCCCGGGTCTTGCGGCCCGTCTCCGAGGTGAACGTGTTGCCGTGCATCGGGTCGCAGCACCAGACGACCGGATGACCCTCGTCGGTGACCGCCCGCAAGATCGGCGGGAGCGCGGACTGCACGTTTGCCGCGCCCATCCGAGTCACAAGCGTGAGCCTCCCCGGCACGCGGGCCGGGTTCAACGCCTCGCAGAGCGCGACAGCCTCGGCCGGCGTCGAGGTGGGCCCGAGCTTCACGCCCACCGGGTTGCCGATCCCTCGTGCGAAGTCGACGTGCGCGCCGCCGAGCTGGCGGGTGCGCTCGCCGATCCACACGAGGTGCGCGGAGCAGTCGTACCAATCACCGGTCAGCGTGTCCTCGCGTGTGAGGGCTTCCTCGTAGCCGAGGATCAGCGCCTCGTGGCTCGTGTAGAAGTCGACCTCGTGCAGCTTCGGCTCGGACTCGGTGTCGAACCCGCACGCCTTCATGAACCGCAGCGCCCGGTCGATCTCGCCGGCGAGCTGCTCGTACCGCTGCCCCTGGCGGCTCGACGCCACGAAGTCCTGGTTCCACTGGTGCACCCGCGACAGGTCGGCGAAGCCGCCCTTGGTGAAGGCCCGCAGCAGATTCAGCGTGGCCGACGCCTGGTGGTACACGGACAGCAGGCGTTCGGGGTCCGGCGTCCGTGCCGCCGCGGTGAACGCGATGTCGTTGACCATGTGCCCGCGGAACGCGGGGAGCTCGGTGCCGTCCACCGTCTCGGTCGGTTGCGACCGAGGCTTGGCGAACTGGCCCGCGATGCGTCCCACCTTCAACGCCGGCACGCCCGACGAGTACGTCAGCACGACCGCCATCTGCAGGATGATCTTCAACTTGTCGCGGATCTCGTTCGCGGAGAACGAGTCGAACGATTCGGCACAGTCACCCGCCTGGAGGAGGAACGCCTCGCCGTTCGCGACCCGGCCGAGATCCTGCGTGAGGCTTCGGGCCTCCCCCGCGAAGACCAACGGCGGCAGCGAGCCGAGCTGCTTCAGGACGCGCTCGAGCGCGGCTTCGTCGGGCCAATCGGGCTGTTGGCCGGCGGGACGGTCGCGCCAC
>DASZHU010000196.1:0-5002 GCA_035937605.1 Acidimicrobiales bacterium
CGCGTGGTTGGAGGACGAGGTGGAGACCCATGGGCTAGATCGCGCCATCATGGAGCGGCGCGCCGAGGCCTTCGCATCATGACCAACGGCGGCTACGTGCTGGCCGGATACAGCCTCGTGTTCGGGACTCTCATCGCGTACACCGTGCGCATCGTGTTGCGGGGACGGTCGCTCTCCAAGCAGGTGCGGCCCGAGGATCGCCGGTGGATGTAACCCCGAGGACGGTCGCCGACCCGCCCGTTGCGCGTCGCACCCGCAAGAGCCCCGCGATGTACGGCGTGCTCGCCGTGATCATCCTCGCGATCGGGTTCGTGCTGTTCCAGGGTCTGAACAACGCGGCCCTCTACTACCGGAATGCCGACGAAGCGATCCACGACAAGGCCAGCCTCGGGACGCGCCGCTTCCGCGTGCAGGGCACCGTGCAGCGCGACGTGAATCAGGTCGGCCAGGAGGTCGACTTCACGATCCAGTTCCCGACGGATCGGCCTGCCTCGGCCGCCAACACGATCCACGTCAAGCACCAGGGCGACCCTCCTGACTTGTTCCAGCCCGGTCTTCCCGTCGTGCTCGAAGGTCACTGGTCGACGGACGGCAGCTTCTTCGCCAGCGACCGCATCCTCGTCAAGCACTCCGCGGACTACAAGGCCTCCAACCCCGATCACGTCGCGTCGAACGCGCCATGACACGCGCCGTTCGCGCGCAGTGACACCTTTGTCATGAGTGCCGCACTCGGTTCGGCCGGGATCATCCTCGGCTTCGTTGCCTCGCTCGGGGGCATCGCCACGCTCGCGGTCGGGCTCGCGCGAGGGCGCAAGCGCCTGCTCGTCGCGGGACGAACCTACGTGTGGCTGGTCGCGGCCGGCGCCGTCGTCACGTTCGCGGCGATGGAGTACGCGCTGCTGTCACACGACTTCTCGGTCGCATTCGTCGCGAACAACTCGAGCCGTCACACGCCGTTCCCGTTCAACGTCGCGACGCTCTGGTCGGCGCTCGAGGGTTCGATCATCCTCTGGGCCACCGTGCTGTCGGGTTACCTCGTCGTCACCGCGCTGAAGTTCCGGTCACGGGCCACCGACCCGCTCGTCGGCTGGGCGACGCTCACGATGCTCGCGGTGTCGCTGTTCTTCTTCGGGCTGATGCTCCCCAACATCGGCCCCGCCGACCCGTTCAAGGCGACGGGTTTCGCGATCCCGCCGGGGTTCGACGGGCCGGGGCCCAACGCGCTGCTGCAGAACCACATCCTCATGGCCTTCCACCCGCCGATGCTGTACCTCGGCTATGTCGGATTCACCGTCCCGTTCGCCTTCGCCATCGCGGCGCTCGTCACGGGCCGGCTGGGTGAGGGGTGGCTGCTCGAGACGCGGCGCTGGACGCTGTTCGCGTGGGGCTTCCTGTCCATCGGCATCGTGCTCGGCGCGTGGTGGAGCTACGAGGTGCTCGGCTGGGGCGGCGCCTGGGCGTGGGACCCCGTCGAGAACGCGTCGTTCCTGCCGTGGCTGACCGGAACCGCCTACCTGCACTCAGTGATGGTGCAGGAGCGGCGCGGCATGTTGCGAGTGTGGAACCTCACGCTGTTGTGCGCCACGTTCGCGCTCACCATCCTCGGCACGTTCCTCACGCGATCCGGCGTGCTCGACTCCGTTCACGCCTTCACCGAGTCCGGCATCGGCGTCTGGGTCCTCTCGTTCTTCGCCGTGATCGTCCTCGTCACGATCGGGCTGATCGGCTGGCGCGGCGATCGCCTCCGTGCGCCCGGTCGCATCGACTCGCCCCTCTCCCGCGAGGGGGCGTTCCTCTTCAACAACCTCTTCTTCGCCGTGTTCGCGTTCGCGGTGCTGCTCGGCACCGTGTGGCCTCTCATCGTCGAAGCCGTGAACGGCGAGCGCCTGTCGGTCGGCCGGCCCTGGTTCGACTTCTTCGGCATGGTGCTCGGCCTCGGCCTCCTGCTGCTGATGGCCGTCGCCCCCGTGCTGCCGTGGCGCAAGACGACCACCGAGACCCTCGCGAAGCGCCTCCAGTGGCCGGCGTGGACGGGTGTGACCGCCATCGTGTTCGCGGTGCTCGTGCACGCGCGTGGGCTCGCGCCCCTCGCCGCGTTCGGTCTGGGCGGCTTCGCGGCCGGCGCAGCCGTGCGCCAGGTTGCGCTCGCGACTCGCCGCCAGGGATGGCGCGGCCTCGTCGGGCGAACCAACGGCGGGATGATCGTGCACCTCGGCGTCGTGGTCCTCGTCGTGGGCTATATCGCCAGCACCACCTTCCAGACCAGCCGTGAGGTTCGGCTCACGCCGAATCAGACGATCACCATCGAGGGCCACACGCTGCAGTACCTCGGCAGCGAATCGGACTCCAACGCGACACGGACGAGCGTGGGTGCCCGCATCCGCGTCGACGGCGGCAAGACATACGCGCCGCAGCTACGCCGGTTCCCCAACAACGCGCAGGCCATCGGCACGCCGTCGGTGCGCACAGGTCTCGTCGACGACGTCTACCTGTCACTGCTCACCGCCCCTGACGACAGCAACGCCGTGAACCTGCGCATCATCATCGAGCCGCTGGCGGTGTGGATGTGGATCGGGGGCGCGGTGATCGCGTTCGGCACGCTGCTCGCAGCCTGGCCCGGACGGCGACGCGATCCCACGGACCCGGTGTCCGCACCGGTGCGCACCGAGCGACTCCGCGACGAGCCCGAGCGGCCGCTCGCCGGAGTCGACTGATGGAGACGCTTGCCGCGCCGCCCAGCCGCCGCCGGGCGGGAGCTCTCATCGCGGCTCTGCTCGCGGTCGTCATGTTGCTGCTCGTCCTGGTGCTCGTCACCCGCAAGAGCGCCGCCGACCGGGCGGACTTCGATCCGCTCGAGAACAAGCCGGCCCCGCCGATCATCGGTGCCACCCTCGACGGCAAGTCGTTCGATCTCGCCAACTACCGCGGCGAATGGGTGGTGGTGAACTTCTTTGCCACGTGGTGCGTGCCCTGCCAACAGGAGCACCCGGACCTGCTGTCGTTCGCGCGCCGCCACGCGCAATCCGGCGACGTGCAATTGATCAGCGTCGTGTTCAACGACGACGCGGCGAACGTGCGCGAGTTCTATGCGAAGAACGGCGGTGACTGGCCCGTGGTCAACGGCGACCAGGGCCGCATGGCGCTCGACTACTCGGTCGTCCGCGTGCCCGACACGTACCTCGTCGATCCCGTCGGCATCGTTCGGGCCCGGATCCCCCGTTCCGTCGCGAACTCCGACGAGCTCGACCAGACGATCTCGCGCCTCAGCGACGCGCTCTACGGATCGGCTTCGCCGAGCTCGTGAGACTGAAGCTCAGCTACGCACTCATGGCGATCGTCCTGCTGGGCGCGCTGTGGGCCGGCACCCACGGCTCGCACACCCCGACCGCGGACGAGCGCGCCCTGACCCTCGAGCAGTCGATCAAATGCCCCGTGTGCCGCGGGCAGTCGGTCGCGGAGTCGGACTCCGAGGCCAGCAAGGCCATCCGCACCGAGATCGCCCGGCGCATCTCCGACGGCGAGTCCGACAGCGAGATCCGCTCGTACTTCGCCCAAACGTTGGGCAGCGACATCCTCCTGCGCCCGGCGTCGTCGGGTTTCGCAGGTCTCGTGTGGGTGCTGCCCGTCGCGGGCCTCGTCCTCGCCGGCTCGGGGATCGCCCTCGCATTCGTGCGCTGGCGCCGGTGGGGTGACCGCGCGCCCGGTCCCGAGCTGCGCTCGTGACCGTCACGAAAAAGGTCGTGCGGCTCGACCCCGATGCGCTCGCGGCGCTCGAGGACCAGCGGTCGTTCCTGCGGCGCTCATTGACCGACCTCGAACGCGAGCACGACGCCGGTGACCTCGAGGACGACGACTACCGAACGCTCAAGCACGACTACGAGGCCCGGCTCGGCTCGGTCGAGCGCGCCGTCGACGAAGGCAAGGCCGAGATGGCCGCCACTCGGCCGCCGCGCCA
The DNA here is from genome assembly GCA_035937605.1 of Acidimicrobiales bacterium. Lineage (GTDB taxonomy): Bacteria > Actinomycetota > Acidimicrobiia > Acidimicrobiales > JACDCH01 > DASUCS01. The sequence continues at coordinate 3,956 of DASZHU010000196.1, forward strand.
CCCGGCGCGTTCCGCCCTCATCGCCGTCGGGGTGATCGCATTCGCCCTGATCTGCGGCGTGGTCGTGGCGCATCAAGCGGGCCGGCGCGACGCCAACGGCACGATCACCGGTGAGATCGCCAAGACCGCCCGCGAGCGCGACACGGCGTGCCTCGAGCAGTCGCGGTCCGATCCCACGGGCGCGGTTCGTTGCTACACGAGCGTGCTCGCCGACGCGCCCGACAACGTCGAGACGCTCACGTACCGTGGATGGATCCGGTTCACGAACGGCGACACCCAGGGCATCACCGATCTCCAACAGGCGGTGAAGATCGACGGGAGCTACCCCGATGTGCACGCGTTCCTCGCGGTCGTGCTGTTCCGCGCCGGCTGTGTGGCGGATGCCTCGAACGAGCTCACCCGGCTCGATCAGCTCAAGCCGTCACCCTTGATGCTGCAACTGACCGACTCGCTCCGTACGCAGATCAAGGCAGCGCTCTCCGCGACGAGCACGTCTGCGAACGCGTGCGTGGCGAAGTGACGCGCGCCGAGGTGCGCATCGGCGGGGGACAGGGCTTCTACGGCGACGGCCACGAGCCGCTCGCCGATCTCCTGGCGGACGGCGTCGAGTACCTCGTCTGCGAAGCGCTCGCCGAGCTCACGCTGGCGATCCTGCAGAAAGATCGCCAGCGCGACGAATCGCTCGGCTACACACGCGACCTGCCGAGGTATGTGAGCGAGGCGCTCCCGTTCATCGTCGATGGTCGCACGAAGTTGATCACCAACGCGGGTGGCATCAACCCGATCGCCGCCGGTCGGGCCGTGATCGACACGCTGAAGGGCGCGGGCGCGGTCGGTCTCACCGTCGCGACGGTCGTGGGAGACGACGTCCGTGGGCGCGCCGACGACCTCGGCCTCCCCGCCGACGCGCTCTTCGCCAACGCTTATCTCGGTGCGCGGCCCATCGCCGATGCGCTCGCAGCCGGCGCGGACATCGTGGTCACGGGACGCGTGGCCGATGCGTCGCTGTTCGTCGGTCCTCTGGCCCACGAGCTCGACTGGGACTGG
>DASZHU010000197.1:0-9233 GCA_035937605.1 Acidimicrobiales bacterium
GCCGCGTCATGTGCATCATCGCGGCCTTCGCCGTGCCGTAGGCGAGCATCCCTCGGTCGCGAAGCCGGCCGATGGCCGAACCGATGTTGACGATCGCGCCGTCGCCGCGCTCCAACATGTGCGGTGCCGCCGCCTTCGACAGCACGAACGCGGACGTGACGTTGAAGTGAAAGGCGCGCTCGAGATAGCCGGGGCTCGTGTCAAGCAGCGGCCGCGGCATCGTGCCGCCGGCGTTGTTGATCACGATGTCCACTCGTCCGAAGGCCTCGATCGACTTGTCGACCAGCGACGTCACGGAGTCGTTGTCGTTCACGTCGATCGGTGCGACCACGGCGCGACGGCCGAGAGCCTCGACCTCTTTCGCGACCGACTCGAGCTGCTCGACCGTGCGCGAGGCGAGCACCACGTCCGCGCCCGCCTCTGCGAGCGCGAGCGCACAGGCCGCGCCGATGCCTCGACCCGCACCGGTCACGATCGCGGCGCGGTCGTCGACTCGGAACCGACCCAGAGCCGTCACGCGCTCGGGGTTCGTTCGGCTTCTTCCAGGCCCTGCGCGAGGGTGTTCCACGACAGCGTGGCGCACTTGATCCGCACGGGAAACTTCACGACGCCGCGCAGCGCTTCGAGGTCGCCGAGCTTCACATCGGGGTCGACCTCGATCACCTCACCCTCGCCGCCGTCGAGCGACGACTCGTGGATTGACATCATCGCCTTGAACGCACGGGTGAGCGCCCTGACCTCGTCGAGCGTCTTGCCCTTCACCGCGGCCGACATCATCGACGCCGACGACTGGCTGATCGAGCAGCCTTGACCGTCGATGCGCAGATCGGACACCGTGCCGTCCTCGACGTCGACGTAGACGACGACCTCGTCGCCGCACAGGGGGTTGAACCCCTCGACCCGGTGCGCGGGCGGAACGGGGAGCTCGCCCCGGTTCCGGGGGTTGCGGTAGTGGTCGAGGATGATCTCGCGGTAGAGGTCTTCGAGTCCGGGCATGGTGATCAGCCGAAGAAGGTAGCCGTGTGTTCGAGGCCGTCCGCCAATGCGTCGATGTCGGCCTCGTCGTTGTAGATGTACAGCGACGCCCGCGCGGTGGCTCCGACGCCGAGTCGTCGCATCAGGGGCTTGGCGCAATGGTGAGCAGCGCGCACGCAGATGCCCTCCGTGTCGAGGATCTGGGAGATGTCGTGGGGATGGACGTCCCGAAACGCGATCGACAGAACGCCGCCGCGGTCGTGCGGGTCGTCAGGGCCATGGATCGTGATGTCGTCACCGAAGCGGCCCTTCAAGGTGCGCAGCGCGTAACCCGTCAGCTCGATCTCGTGCTCCCGCACGTTGTCCATGCCGAGGCCGTTGAGGTAGTCCACCGCGGCACCGAGGCCGATCACCTCGACGATCGGCGGTGTGCCCGCTTCGAACTTCCACGGGATCTCCTTGGGCGTCCAGCCGTCGAGGCGAACGTCCAGGATCATCTCGCCGCCACCGAGGAAGGGCGGCATCGCCTCGAGGATCTCCGTGCGCGCCCACAGCGCGCCGATGCCCGTCGGTCCACACATCTTGTGACCCGTGAAACCGAGGAAATCGCACCCGAGGGCCTGCACGTCGGTGGGCATGTGCGGCACGTACTGGGCGGCGTCGACGAGGCACAGCGCGCCGGCCGCGTGGGCCGCATCGGCGAGCCGGCGGATCGGTGTGATCGTGCCGAGCACGTTGGACAGGCCGGTGAACGAGAGCAGCTTGGCGCCGTCGAGCAGGCGGTCGAGCTGGCTGAGGTCGAGCTGGTAGTCGTCGGTGATGCCGAGGTACCGCAGCTCGATGCCGCGCTCCTCCTTCAGCATCAACCACGGCACGAGGTTGGCGTGGTGCTCCATTTCGGTGAGCACGACCGCGTCGCCCCGTTGGAGGTTCGCCCGTCCCCACGAGTACGCAACCAGGTTGATGGCCTCGGTGACGTTCTTGGTGAACACGATGTTGCTCGGAGAAGGTGAGTTGACGAACGCGGCGATCTTGCCGCGAGCCGCTTCGTAGCGCTCAGTCGACTCGGCCGCGATCTTGTACACGCTGCGATGCACGTTGGCGTAGTAAGTCGTGTACGCCTCGTCCATCGCGTCGAGGACGGCCTGCGGCTTCTCCGACGACGCGCCTGAGTCGAGGTACACGATGCGATGACCGTCGACCTGTTGCTGGAGGAGGGGGAAGTCCTTCTTCACGCGTGCAACGTCGAGGCCCATCAGGCGCGCCAGCTCTCGTAGCCGTCGGCCTCGAGCCGTTCGGCGAGCTCCATGCCCCCGGACGCGACGATGCGCCCGTCGATGAGGATGTGCACGCGATCGGGCTGCAGGTGCTCGAGCAGTCGTTGATAGTGCGTGATGCACAGCACGCCGAGCCCCGGTCGGTCGGCCCGCACCTCTTGCACGCCCTTCGCGACGACCTTCAACGCGTCGATGTCGAGCCCCGAATCGGTCTCGTCGAGGATGGCGATCTCCGGCTCGAGGATCGCCATTTGCAGGATCTCGTTGCGCTTCTTCTCGCCGCCCGAGAAGCCCTCGTTCAGGTAGCGGTCGAGGAACGAAGGATCCATCTCGAGGCGATCCATCCACTCCATGATCGCCAGCCGCAGCTCGAGCACGGAGAGGTCGATGCCCTTGCGGGCGGACAACGCCTGGCGCAGGAAGTTCAGCACCGACACACCGGCGATGGCTTGTGGGTACTGGAACGCGAGGAACATCCCGGCCTTGCCGCGCACGTCGGTGGGCCAATCGGTGATGTCGTCGCCGTTGAACCGGAGTCGACCGCTTGTGATCTCGTACTCAGGACTGGCGAGGAGCGTCGACGCGAGGGTCGACTTGCCGGACCCGTTCGGGCCCATCAGGGCGTGCACTTCGCCCGGCTGGACGGCGAGATCGACCCCGTTGAGGATCGGCAGGCCGCCCGAGACCCGCACGTGCAGGTCGTCGATCTGGAACAGGGGAGGCGGGGGCGCCACGGCCCCAAGCCTAGAGAACCGAGGTGCCTATTCGCACTATCGACGTAGTGGAAACTACCCCGATGAGGGCGGGGCTCAGGCCCCTTCGGACTTCTTGTCCGGCTCGGCCGCGCCCTCGTGGAATTCCTTCTTGGCCTGGCCAATGCTCCGGGCCAGCTGCGGCAGCTTGGCGCCACCGAACAGGAGCAGCACCACGAGCAGCACGACGATCAGTTCGGGAGCACCGACGTTCATTGCGTTCCTTTCGCCGAAGCGTTCTGCGCAGCGTACGACTCGGGCCCGTTCTACGGATGATCCCGGAGGTCCTCTTTCCAGGTCCGAAAGCGCGAATGGCTCTCGCCGCTCGGGCCTCGACCGTCGCCGGTGCCGTCCGGGAGCAGTCGAAACGAATGCGACACGGTCAAGTCGTCGGCTCGGACCGCGACGTAGCGGGCGTCGCCGCCGGTGGCCGGACCGGCCCGCCAGAGCAGCCATGGGCCGATGCGGCGCTTGTACTCGGCGACGGGGCGACCGGTCAGATCCGCGCCCGCGTCGAGCACCGATTGCGGCGCCTCGATCCACGCGGACGCGGGGATGTTGCGATCGCGGATCGGCGTCGGGGGCAGATCCACGGTGTGGATCGGCGTGTCGTCGATGGGTCGCTGGTCGTAGGGGAGCGCGGCGCTCAACGCGCGAGCGGTGGAGGCGAGTAGCCGCCACCTGACGCCTCGGCGATGAGCCCCGCGAGCCGTATCGCGGCGCGGTCCTGCAGGAAGGGGGTGACCACCTGTACACCGACAGGGAGGCCGTCGCGCGTGCGCGGCAGCGGGGGTACCGCCGACGGCAGCTCGACGATGCCGATGAGGCCGGTCCACGACACGTTGTCGAGGTAGGAGCGTTCGACGCCGTTGATCGTCAGGGTGCGACTGAACATGTCGCCCTCCTGATTGTGCGGAAACGCCGCAGTGGGCGTGACCGGGCACAGCAACGCGTCGAAGCCACTGGCGAACCATCGCGCCCATGTGCGGATCACCGCTTGGCGTTGATCTTGGAGACGCAGCCACTGCAAGTGCGAGCCGCTCATCGAGTCGGCGATCTCGTCCGGAAGGCTCGGCGAGATCGCCGGCAGGATCAGCGCGTTGAACAAGGCGACCTGCTCGGCCATGTCGACGGGCGGATGAGCTTCTTCGATCTTGGCGCCGGCGTCGGCGAGGCGATCGACGGTGGTGTGCAACACGTCGCGATACGGCGCGTCAATGGTGCAGAAGGGATCGTCGAGCCAAACCCCGATGCGCACACCTGCGAGAGAGGTGATCGACGAGGCCGGAAGCTCGATCCGCCATGCGGGTGTGCGTTCGGGTTCGGGGCCGGCGAGCACGCCGAGCAACAGCTCCAGGTCGTCGGAGCTGCGCGCCATCGGTCCGAACACGTTGATGTCGGAGTCGGTGAGCCCGCCGCCCACGCGATCGAGGTAGCCGCGTTGCGGCACGACGCCGAAGCTCGGCTTGAGGCCGAACGTTCCGCAGAAGTGCGACGGGATGCGAATCGAGCCGCCGATGTCGGTGCCGAGCTCGAAGCTCGTCAGGCCGGCTGCGACCGCCGCCGCCGGACCGCCGGACGAGCCGCCGGGCACGCGGGTGGCGTCCCACGGGTTGTTGGTCGTGCCGAAGATCTCGTTGTAGCTCTGGAGGTCTCCCGACCAGCGCGGCAGGTTCGTCTTGCCGTAGACGATCGCGCCCGCCGCCTTGAGCCGCGCGACCGCAGGGGCATCGGTCGCCGGTACATGGTCCGTCAGTTCGACCGCGCCGCCTGTCGAGGGGATGCCTTCGGTCTCGACGGCGTCCTTGATGGTGATCGGTAGCCCGTGCAACGGCCCGAACGACTCGCCCCGCGCCATCGCATCGTCCGCGGCAGATGCCGCGACGCGGGCGCGGTCGACGTCGAAGGTGACGACGGCGTGCACCGACTCATCGAGACGTTCGGCCCGTGCCACGAACAGGTCGAGCAGCTCCCGCGACGAGACCTCCTTGGCGGCAACGGCGGCAGCGAGATCGCGAGCCGTGCGGAACGCGAGATCGTCACCAGCCACGATCGACCCACTCCTGAAGGTGCGGTCGCTCGTCGCCGACCGTCGACTGATCCCCGTGGCCCGGGAGGATGATCGTGTCGGAGGCGAGCGTCGAGAAGAGGCGGTCGTCGATCGAGGTGATGATCTGCCCGAAGTCGCCGCCGGGGAAGGTGGTGTTGCCCGGCCCCCCGGGGAAGAGCGTGTCGCCGCTGAACAGCACCGGCGAGCCTTCGACCAGGAAGCACATCGACCCGGGCGTGTGGCCGGGTGTGTGGATCGTGTGGAGCTTCAGGCGCCCGACCTCGATGACGCTGTCATCTTCGAGGATCTCGTCGTACGACGGCAGCATGTCCGCGTCTTGCCGCGTCACGCGCACGGAGTACCCCGCGTCGCGCAGCTCGGGCACCGCTTGGATGTGGTCCCAGTGGCCGTGGGTCTCGAGCACTTCCCGCACGTTCAGGCGCTTGCACAGGTCGAGCAGCCGATCGTGCTCGTTCGCCGCATCGAGCAGTACCGCGTCGCCGGTCTGCTTGCAGCGCAAGACGTACACGTTGTTGTCCATCGGGCCGACAACGACCTTGTGGATCTCCGCCTGAGTGTCCTCGTAGTGGACTGTGCTCGTGTCGCTCATCGCCTCGAGGCTACTGCTGAGGGGTTGCGTCCCGATCACCCACGCTGGCCGCGGCATCCACTTGGTGTTGAAGGACGGCAGCAGTTCGTCGTGACCGTCGACGACGCAGACGAAGTCACGGCGGTCGTCAACGGTTTGCTGCCTACGTCGACGCCACGGTGAAGCCGAGCGCGAGCGCGACCGGGATCTGGCGCGGGTCGAAGGTGCAGAACGTGACGGGCTTGGGGAGTCGATCGGCGGCGGCGAGGTGGATCGCGTCCACGGTGCGCACCGGTTGCGTGCGTCCGATCTCGGCGGCGCGATCGAGGCACAGCTGATCGATCGGCACGACGTTGATGCGCTCCCAGTCGTCGCGCACCGCGCGCCGGATCGCGTCACGTTCGGACTCGAGCGTGGCCGCGCGCTCCGCCAGCGAGACGACCTCGCTCAGCGCCAGCGACGACGCGCACCAGTCCGGGTCTGCCGCCATCGCGTCGAGCACGACGTGTCGAGCGGGCCCGCCCAGGTAGCGGGCGAGGAGCGCGGAGCTGTCGAGCGCGAGCACGCCGCTACCGCACCTCGTCGAGCAAACGGTCGAGTCGGGTGCCGACCGGCATGGCCACCACGAGCTCCGGTGCGGGGCGGTCGGCGCGGCGGGCCCGCTGCAGCAGCCCTCGGGCGGCGAGGTCATCGAGCGTCGCCGCCGCGGCACCGTGGTCCAGCGGGCCGAGCTGTGCGACCGGCCGTCCACCGACCGTGATCACAACCCGGTGTCCCGCCTCGGCCCGCCGTACCGCAGCCGCGAGGTTGGCCCGGAGCTCGCGCACGTTCATGTACTCATGTGTACACGCAGGAAGTGGCGGCTGACCAGCACCACCTGGTTCCATCGCGGCCATGAACTTCGCCTTCTCCGAGGAGCAAGAAGAGCTCCGCCGCATCGTTCGCCAGTTCCTCGACTCGAAGTCGAGTGAGGCCGAGGTCCGTCGCCTGATGGAGACGACGGAGGGCTACGACCCGGCGACGTGGTCGCAGCTCGCCGAGCAGCTGGGGCTGCAGTCGCTCATCATCCCCGAGGAGTTCGGCGGCCAGGGCTACGGCTACGTCGAGCTCACCGTCGTGCTGGAGGAGATGGGCCGCTCGCTGCTGTGCGCGCCGTACTTCTCGAGCATCGTGCTCGCGGCGAACACGTTGCTGCACTCCGGCGACGACGCGGCCAAGAAGGAGCTGCTGCCAGGGATCGCGTCGGGTGAGACCATCGCCACCCTCGCGTTCACCGAGGAGTCGGGGCGCTGGGACGAGTCCGGCATCACGATCAAGGCGACGAAGGCAGGCGACGGCTACAAGCTGAACGGTACGAAGATGTTCGTGCTCGACGGGCACACCGCGACCCTCATCCTCGTCGCGGCGAGGACCGACGCCGGCGTGAGCCTGTTCCGTGTCGCCGCCGATGCAGCCGGTCTCACCCGCACGCCGCTCGCCACGATGGACCAGACGCGCAAGCAGGCGAAGCTGGAGTTCAAGGACACGCCGGCGCAGCTGATCGGGACGGACGGCGCCGGTTGGTCGGTGCTCGAGCGGGTACTCGACCTCGCCGCGGTTGCGCTCGCGGCGGAGCAGGTCGGTGGCGCCCAGAAGGTTCTCGAGATGGCCGTCGAGTACGCCAAGGTCCGCGTGCAGTTCGGTCGCCCGATCGGCTCGTTCCAGGCGATCAAGCACAAGTGTGCCGACATGTTGCTCGAGGTCGAATCCGCCAAGTCAGCGGCGTACTACGCCGGCTGGTGCGCGTCGGAGCTCAACGACGAGCTGCCGTCGGTGGCCTCGCTGGCCAAGGCGTACTGCTCGGAGGCGTACTTCCACGCCGCCGCGGAGAACATCCAGATCCACGGCGGCATCGGCTTCACCTGGGAGCACCCCGCGCACCTGTACTTCAAGCGGGCCAAGTCGTCCGAACTCCTCTTCGGCGACCCGACCTACCACCGTGAGCTCCTCGCCCAGCGCATCGGCATCTGACTCTCTCGTTCTGGCCTCACTCAGGGCCGTATGTGGCCCTGCGTGACGCCAGAATCCTCTGAATGGTCGTCGTTCTCGCGGTTGTCGGCGTGGTGCTCGTGGTGGTGATCGCCCTCGTGGCCGTCGGTCGCGAGACGTTCACGCTTGCGGTCCAACCGAAGCAGGCGCACTTCGATCTCGAGGAAGCCGTGCAGTTCGTCGCGGATCGACTTCCCGACGAGGTCACCGCCGTGCTCACGTTCGACGACGTGCGGTCGGTGATCCGGTGGCACCTTGAGTATCTCCGTTTGCGCGGCGTGCCCGTGCGCCGGGATCAGGCCGACGATGGTGCCCTCGTCGTCGTCGAGGACGACGAGGGCATCGCGTTCGTGCTCGGGCGCGCCGACGAGGCCGGCCTCGAGGTGACGGATACCGAGGTCGCCATCGTCCTCGAGGGTGAGGTGGCCTACTTCGAGGCGATCGGCGCCATCGGACCCGAGGTCGAGTGACGGTCGCCACACGTCTAGGTATCCGAGCGTGATACCTAGGTCGAGGACCCACCTCGAAATACCGAGGACGCCCGATGTGGCCGTGTACCTCAGGGGCGCACACTCGGTGCATGAGCACGACCTGGTATCAGACACCGAGCCTGGTCGCTGAACATCGGGCCGCGTTGGAGGACGCGGCGCGGCGTGACCGGGCGACCAGAACTCTCCGCCGCATCTGGCGGCGCACTCCTCACTGAAGTCCCCCACCACCCTGAGCATCGTTCCGGGCTCGTCCTACGCTGACGCGATGTTGGTGGGACGGCCCGGGCTCAGTCCGGTGATGGTCGGTCGGGCCGCCGAGCTCGACCGCCTGGCCCGTCTGCCCGACGAGGACGATGCCCCTGCCGTGGCGCTGCTGGGCGGCGAGGCCGGCGTCGGTAAGACGCGACTATTGCGGGAGTTGTGTGGCCGGCTTCCCGATGACACCCGCGTGATCGCGGGCCAAGCCGACCCCGGATCGCTCGGCCGTCCTTTCGAGTTGCTCCTCGACGCGATAAAGGCCGAGCACGCCGTCTCGGCGGACGTGCTCGCCGCCGTCACCGACGCCGGTCGGCGCACCGACGAGCGCGTCGATGCCGGAATGGCGATCGTCGTCGAGCTCGCGCGCGAGCGCCCAACGGCGGTGATCTTCGACGACCTCCATTGGGCGGACGCGCAGAGCGTTGCGCTGTTCGATCGGCTGTCGGAACCGGGAAGCGGACCGCGGCTGATCGTCGGCACCTACCGACCGGAGGCATTGACTCGACGCCACCCCGTGGCTGACCTGTTGCCTCGTCTCGAGCGGCGCCGCGCGGTCACGCACCTCCATCTCGACCGCCTCACCACGAGCGAGGTCGGTGCGTTCCTCGTCGCGGTCTACGGACGGGCGCCGACCTTCCGCGTGGTCGAGACGCTGCACGCGCGCACCGGCGGCAACCCGTTCTTCCTCGAGGAGCTGCTCTCCGCCGCCGGCGAGGCCGACCCCGAACAGCTCGTCGCCCAGCCGCTGCCCTGGAACCTCGGCGAGATCGTGCGCGCCCAGCTGGAAGAGCTCGACCCGGCCGAGCGCAGAAT
>DASZHU010000198.1:0-3427 GCA_035937605.1 Acidimicrobiales bacterium
TCGGATCCGGCGAGGACGCGGACACCAGCAGCGCGCTCCCGGCCGGCGTCGATGCCGCGATGGACGACGCCATCCCGAACCGTGCGACGACGGTCGACGCGCCGAACCAGGCGGCGCCGCCCGGCCACCCCGCAACGTTCGGAGGCATCATCGGCACCTGACCCGCGGCCCTGAGTCGCGCCAGCCGCGCTCGAGGATCGATCGTGCCGCGGGTGGCGCGCTGCGCGGCGACGAGCCACGGCACCGGCGCCACGACCATCGGCACCGACCGTCCCTGCACCGCGGCCTCGAGGATCGACCGCATCAGCGCTCGTACGTCGAGCCCGCTCGCCGCGAATCCGGACGCAAGATCGCGCAAGAGTCCCGCATCGACGTCGGGCCCGAGGATCGCGCGAGCCAACTTGCCCGACACGAACGGCGCGCACGCGGGGTGTTGCGTCACCGCGGCCACGACGCCGTCCACGTCGTGCACACCGTCGACACCCAGGTAGCGGCTCGGGTTGTCGTCATGGCCCGCCGGCAAGAACTTGGAACGTCCCGTCTTGCGATCGATGGCCCAGCCGGTGAGTGCCCGGGCCCCGGCCTGCACGTCATCCTCGGTGTAGTTGCCGATGCCGAGCGTGAAGAGCTCGAGCAGCTCGCGCCCGTAGTTCTCGTTCGGGTGCCGGCCGGTGCTCGACTCGCCGTCGAGGTAGAGGAGCATCGCCGGATCGATCGTCGCGGCCTTCACCAGCTGCGCGAAGGGTGCGAACGCCAACGCACGAAACGTGCGCAGTTGCTGCACCATCAGCAGTGGCGTCTTGACCTTGTCGAGGCCGGACACGAAGTGGCCGTGCCAGAACCACACCATCCAGTCCTCGAGTGGGCGTGGCGTCGACGTCAGGTGGTCGAGCCACGCGTTGATCGCCGCGTCGGACTGCTGGCGCTCGGTCTGACCCGCCTGCTTCTTCGCGTCCGCCGACGCGTTGGGCCCGGGGCGCGGCGGCGTGAGGTCGAGCCCGGCCCACGGGTCGGGCGCCGGAGCGATGCCGTTGCCGTCCGGATCGACGAGCCGGTCGACCGTCGCATCCACCCCGAGCGCCAGTGCGGCGTCGAGCTCACCGGTCGCGACGCCCCAGCCGGCGCGCCGGGCCAGCAGCGCGATCGTGGCGCGGGCGTCATCGACCATCCGTGCATGCTCCATCGCCAATGTGAGAGCTGGATGAAGGTACGTTCAGGGCATGACGGCGCCGATCGCGAGGCGAGCGCGCCACGTCGCGGTCATCGGCGGCACGGACGTGACCGCGCAGGTGGAGGCGGACGCAGAGGCGGTCGGCCGCCTGCTCGCCCGAGCCGGCGTCGTCGTGGTCACCGGAGGCCGCGAGGGTGTTGCCTCGGCCGCGTGCCGTGGCGCCTCCGAAGCGGGAGGGCTGACGGTCGGGATCCTGCCCGGCCGTGACCGTTCCGACGCGAACCCGTGGGTGGGTGTCGCGATCCCGACGGGGCTGGGCGAGACCCGCAATGCGCTGGTCGTCATGGATGCCGACGCGGTGATCGCGTTCCCCGGCGCGTACGGCACGCTCATCGAGTTGGCGTTCGCGCTGCTCGCCGACGCGAAGGTCGTCGGCGTCGGCACGTGGGCGCTCGGCGAGAACACGTCGATCCTCTCGGTCGACACGCCCGACGAAGCAGTGCGCCTCGCGCTGGGCTGACTCGCTCAGTTGCACACGGTGAGGGTCGCGGGGCCGCTCGCGGGCGCATCCACGCTGCCGTTGTGATCGCCGGCCCACGTGGTGAGGGCGCTCACGAGCTGGGCGGTTTCCGCCGGCGAGTCACCGACGAACGTGTCGCGTAGACACACTCCCGTACCGTTGATCCACGTGACGTACCGGTCGCCGCCCCAGCCGTCGATGGCGCGGTTGACCTGGTTGCCGGAGCCCAACGAGTCGAAGAGCATCTCCCGCAACAGCAGTGCGCCGAGCACGCCCTGGTTCGCCGCCGGTCCGTCCGCCGTCGGCGTCGGCAGCGGCACGGCGCCTTCGCCGGCGAGGAACTTCTGCGGGTTGATGATCTGCTCGGACGTGGTGGGAGCATTCGTGAACGCGGCGTCGAGGCGCTGCTGTGATCCCGCGCGGAGCAGCGCGTTCACGAAGCTGGGGCCTTCGTCGTACGGCGCCTGCATCAGCGCGATCAGGATCGGGGGGAGGCTGAACACCTCAGGGTGCTGCGCGACGAGCTGCTGCTCCTCGTCCATCGCCGCGGTCTGGTCGGCCGGCGACAACGACGCGAGGTACGCGTTCTCGATTCGACGGGCATTGCCCTCCGCCAGCGCGCTGAACGCGAAGCCCGTCTCGTCGTCGGCGTTGTCGAGCTGCGGGCGATTGAGGTCGAACCACTGATCGTCGAGCGCGTGGGTCAGCTCGTGGGCGAGAACCTGTCGGACGTACGGGGTCGTTGCGGTACCACGCACGAACAACTCCTTCGACTCCGGGTCGTAGAAGCCGACGACACCGATCGAGAGAAGCGATCGCTCATCGGCAACGACGTCGCTTCCGTCCGGCAGCAGACGCGTCGCCGTGAGCACCTGGCCTTCTTCGATCAGCGACGCTCGCTCCTTGTCGAAGTTCTTGAACAACTGCGCCTGGAACTCGCTCTCGGTCGCGAGGTGCACAGCCACCTGCTGCTTGTACTTCAGCCCACGTTCGCGCTCGACGAACTGCTCGATCTCGAGGATGACCGCGTTGACGTCCTGTGGCGCCGTCGTCGGCGTGGGCACCGCGCTGGACGACGCTGACGAGCCCTCCGTGGAGGACGGTCCTGCGAACGAGGGCTCGGCCGTGGTGGTCGTCGGGAACGGCGCGGCGGTCGGCGTCGGATCTTGGTTCGCGCTGCTGCCGATCACGACCCCGAGGATCACCGCGAGCGCGGTCGCGACCGCGGCCCCCACGAGCGCCCGCCGCTTGCGCTCGTCGGTCCACCTCGATGGCGGCGTCGCTATCGGGCTCGGAAGCAGGGGCGGCGGCGCCAGCCATTGCTCGGGCGGCGACGGCGGGAAATTAGGCGGCGGGGGACGATCCGCGGAGCTGACGTACGGCGGCCCGAGCGGCGGCATCGCGCGTGGCGACGGCGAGTGCGGGTCGTCGGTCATGGGCGCTCCATCACACCACGGCTGCGGCCCGAAGTACCGTCGCCGGTCATCGCATCCGGCGGATCACGTCGTCACCGAAGGCCGACAGTGTTTCGACTTCGGCGAAGTCACTGAACCACGTGTAGATGCGCTCGACGCCACGCTCGCCCCAGGCGCCGAAGTGGTCGACGAGCTCGGGAGCCGTTCCGACGATCGCCCCTCCCCCGTCGGTCATGCGCCCGAATCGACGCTCCGCGGTCTGCGCCGTCGCGGCGCGAACCGATTCGTTCGCCACGAACGCCACCATCAGCTGCACCGACG
>DASZHU010000199.1:0-11699 GCA_035937605.1 Acidimicrobiales bacterium
GTACTCGCAGCAGTTGTAGAGGTCGAGCCCGACGTGGTCGCCGGCGCCGACGCCGAGTTGTCGGTCGAGGCCGTCGGCGAGCCGTGTCGCCCGATCGTCCAGAGCGCGGAACGTACGCCGGATCGGGCCGCACACGACCGCTTCCCGGTCGGGGACGGCCTCGGCCACGAGCTCGAAGAGATCAGCGAGGTTGAACGTCCGGCCCACGGCGTCGATGATTCTGCAATGCCGAGCGAGGTCGCGTCGATGCTGGTCGGGTCGGGCGGCTTCGTGCCCAAGGACCGCTACGTGTCACGCGGCTTCCTCGACCTCGAGATGGAGCGGCTCTGGCCGCGGGTCTGGCAGATCGCGTGCCGCGAGGAGGAGATGGACGCGCCCGGCGACTTCGTGGAGTACACGATCGGCGACCAGTCGGTCCTTCTCGTGCGCACCGGCGACGGACGGATTGCCGCACACCACAACGCCTGCCTGCATCGCGGCACGCGCCTCGCCGAGGGGCACGGCACGTTCCCGAACGAGTCGATCCGATGCCGTTACCACGCATGGACGTACGGCCTCGACGGTGCGCTGCTCGAGATCGTCGACGAGCACGAGTTCGGTGACCTGCCCCAGGACCTGTGCCTGGCCCCGGTGCGCGCGGAGTGCTGGGGAGGGTTCGTGTTCGTGAACCTCGATCCTCAGGCTGCGCCCCTGCTCGACTTCCTGGCGCCCTTACCCGAGCTGCTCGGCGCGTACCACCTCGACCAGATGCGTTTCCGCGGGTACCAGAGCACGGTGCTGCCCGCGAACTGGAAGGCGGTCGTCGACGCGTTTAACGAGGCGTACCACGTGCAGGGCACGCATCCACAGGTCCTTCCGTGGACGGACGACGTGTCGATCGCGTACGAGCAGCTCGGTGACCACGCGCACTACGGCCGGCTGCCGCACGCGCGCCGGGAGCTCCGGCCAAGCCCTCGGCTCGGACTGCAGCCCGGCGAGTACGACGAAGGCGAGATCCTGGCAGGACTGGTCGCGGGACTCGGAAGGCTGTTCCTCCGCGACGAGATGGCGATCGTCGACGAGCTCCGCGCGGCGCCCGCCACGCCCGGACGCAACCTGCTCGTCGAGTACCAGACGCGGCGCCGCGAGCTGCTCGCATCGCGTGGGCTCGACGTGTCGGGCCTCTCGCTCGACCAGATGACGAGCGCGGACGACGTGTTCGTGTTCCCCAACTTCGTCGGCCCCATCTATCCCGGCTCGGCGATCGTGTTCCGAGTGCGCCCGAACGGACTCGATCCGGACTCGAGCATCAAGGACACGTGGACGCTCGAGTGGCCTCGCCCCGATCAGCCCGAACGCAAGTGGGAGCGGCGCTTCTACCCCGATTGGCGAGACAAGGACTGGGGCGAGATCACGAACCAGGACTACGCCAACATGCACGAGGTGCAGACAGGGATGAAAATCCGCGGGTTCACGGGCTCACGCCTGAACCCACGACAGGAGTCCAACGTGCTGCACATGCACCGCGTCATCGATCGCTATCTCACGACCTGATCCAGGGCTCGTCGAGCCGGCGGCGCGGGCCGTTCGTCGAACTGCGTGGTCATCGGGATCGGCTCGCTCTCGCGTGGTGAGCGACCGCGGGGCTGGTCAGCGTCAACGCTGCGGCAATCGCCATGATCGGTGCGACTGGTACGTGGAACCTCGCGCCCCCGAACAACACCAGTGGAACCCCGAGCACGACGGCGGCGAAACCGAGCAGGATGCGGCCCGGCGGTCCAGCGCGCCACAGCGCACGAAGACCTGCGATGGCGAGGAGCACGAGCGCCCACCACCAGACGTCGGCGACGAGCTTCGCTCCGACTCGCACGGCGTCCGGCAATACCGGCTGGTCGCCGTACGAATCGACCGCCAGCACGCCTTCGTGGTCGTGTGCGACGAGATGCCAGGCCTTCTCGACCAGCAGCGTCGCTTCCCGCGTCGGGTGGTGTGCTGCGTAGCCGATCGCGCCGCGCGTGCCCGCGCGATCCCGTTCGACCTCGAGGTGGTCCGCGGACACGCCGTCGTAGCCGAGCCAGCAGTGCGTGCCGAGGTCGACGTACTCACCCGTGGAGAACGACGAGTGCCCGGTGCACAGGTCGTCGCCGGTGTTGGTGGCGACGAGCACGAATCCGTGTAGCGCCTTGCTACTGCGGATGCTCCACGGCGTGATCACGATGGCCGCGATCAGCACGATGGTCGCCGTCGCCCGGAGGGACGCGCGCCAACCGGCGTGACGCCACACGAACGCCAGCACGACCGCGAACGGGAGGACGACCGGCCGCACCAGCGCGAGACCACCGAAGACGAGCCCGAGCGCGACGAGGCGAGCGGCGCCGGGCACGAGCTCGTCGCGGCGAGAGATCATCCACGCGAAGAGCATCACGAGCGCGGTGAACACCGTTTCGACGTACGCGGTGGCAGAGAAGAAGACGAGCCCGGGGAAGACCGCGACGAGCGCGGCGGCCACGCGGGCCGCTCGGCGGTCGGCGAGCCGGAGCGTGATCAGATAGGTGAGCCAGACGGTCGCCGTGCCGGCCACCAGGTTGAGGACGATGGCGGCCTGCATGGCCGTCGCCGCACCGGCCACGAGCCGCATCGCCCACAGCAGGCCACCCACGAGCGCGGGATAGCCGACGGGGAAGTAGGCGGTCGGCGCCGCGTAGAAGTAGGTGACGTACCCGCGTCCGGCGGCGATGTCGTCGGCGTGGTGGAGGTAGGTGAACGGGTCGCCGAACACGTCCGGGCGGCGCGCGGCGATCGCGCACCACCCTGCCCGAACGGCGAAGCCGAGCGCGACCAGCGCGAGCAACCACGGGTCGCGGGGGCGGCGCGTGCGACCGCCGCCAGCCTCGGCCATCGCCGGACCCTACCGCCGGTGGGGTGCGCGGACGCGGCGAGGCACGCCACTATCGTCGACCGCGGATGTTCCTCAAGAGCCTCACGTTGAAGGGCTTCAAGTCCTTCGCCGACACGACGGTGCTCGAGATGGAGCCGGGCGTCACGGTCGTCGTCGGGCCCAACGGGAGCGGCAAGTCGAACGTCGTCGATGCCATCGGCTGGGTGCTCGGCGCGCAGGCACCGAGCGCGGTGCGCAGCCAGAAGATGGACGACGTGATCTTCGCGGGCACGTCGAAGCGCGCCGCGTTGGGTCGCGCCGAGGTCAGCCTCACCATTGACAACGGCGCCGGCCTGCTGCCCATCGACTTCTCCGAAGTCACCATCACGCGCACGCTGTTCCGCAACGGCGACAGCGAGTACGCGCTCAACGGCGTGCCCTGCCGCCTCCTCGACATCCAGGAGCTGCTGTCCGACACCGGCGTCGGGCGTCAGCAGCACGTGATCGTCAGCCAGGGTCAGATCGACGCCGTGCTCAACGCCCGGCCTGAGGATCGGCGACTGATCATCGAGGAAGCGGCCGGCGTCCTCAAGTTCCGGCGCCGCAAGGAGAAGGCCGAGCGCCGGCTGGCCGCGACCGAAGGCAACCTCACACGGGTGCAGGACCTGCTGCGTGAGGTGCGCCGCCAGCTCCGGCCGCTCGAACGTCAGGCCGACGCGGCCCGCCGGCACGGCGATCTGGTCGCCGAGCTCATGGGCGTGCGGGTGCATCTCGCGGGACGTGAGCTGTCCTCGCTGCGAGCTCGACTGACCACGACGATGGCGCGCAAGGCCGAGCTCGCCGCGGATGAATCGGGGTTGAAGGCGAGCCTCGCCCAGCTCGACACGGCCGTGCTCTCCACCGAGGCTCAGCTGTCGGCGATGGGCGGCCACGACGTGAGCGACGCGCTGGTTCGCTTCGAGTCACTGCGCGAGCGCGCCCGTGGTCTGGCCGCGGTGCTGGCCGAACGGCGGCGCAACCTGGAGCGCGAGCGCAACGCCAGCGTGGATCAGGCCGTCATCGCGACGCTCGAAGCCGAAGCGGCGCGGTTGGCCGAGGAGCTCGCCAACGTCGAAGCCGACGCGGTCGCACTCGCACCCGACGTCGACGCGCTGGCTCGAAGTGAGGCCGACCTCGCCACCGAGCGCACCTCGTTCGAATCGCAATGGGCCGAAGGGGTCACCCCGCCAAGTAGCCGCGCCGCGGAGACACGAGGCGAGCTCGGTGCGCTCCGTTCCGGCGTGCAGCGCGGGGCCGGTGAGATCAACCGGATCCGCCAGCGCCTCGAGGTGCTCGAGCAGAAGGCGGCGCGCCTGCACGACGAGAGCTCGCGCTTGCGCGGTGAGCTCGCACTCGGCGAAGAGGAAGAGGCGGGTCTCGCCGCGGCGTTCGCGGATGCGGAGGCCACCCACCTCGTATCGGTCGATCGCGCCCTCACCGCGGAGGAGGTCCGGCGTAGCGCCGACGCCGAACGTCACACCTGGGTCGCGCGCGCCGACGCGCTCGCGCAGGCGCTCGACGAAGCGCACACGCGCGCCGGTGCGGCGCGACTGTCCGAGGTCGCGGGTGTCGTCGGCACGTTGCTGGACCTCGTGCGGATCGACGACGGCTACGAGTCCGCGTTCGAGGCGGCCGCGGGCGAGGCGCTCGCCGCGGTCGTCGTCGACGACATCGACGCCGGCCGTCGTGCTCTCGAGGTGCTGCACGCCGGTGACCTCGCCGGTGCGGTGCTCCCGCTCGGCGCGCTCCGCTGGCCGCCTCCGCTTCCCCTCGGCTCGGGTGAGCCCCTCCGGTGGCACGTGCGCTCGAACCGTGACGACGTCGACGCATTGCTCGACGCGCTCTTCGGCGCCGTCATCGTGGTCGACGGCGACTGGACCGCCGCAGTCGATCTCGCGCTCGCCAATCCTGCGTCGTTGATCGTCACCCGCGACGGCGATCGGTTCGGCCTCACCGGCTGGCGCGTCGGGGGACCGGGGTCGGGCGCCACTGGCGCGGCGCTCGCCGAGGCACGGGAGCGGGCCGAGGCGGCGATGGTCGCCGCGGCGGCCGCGGATCGCGCCCTCGTCGACGCCCAAGCCGCGGTCGCCGACGCGCGCCGCGCCGAGCTCGAGTCGCAACGCGCGCTCGACGAGCACGACTCCAGCGCGAACGCAGCTGCGGACGCGCTGGCCCGCGTCGAGGCGGAGCGCCGCGACGGCGACACCGAGATCGGGTCACTGCACGCGCACCTTGGTGACCTCGATGCGAGGGTGGGTGCGGAACAGGCGCGGATCGCGGAGCTCGAACAGCTGCTGCCCGGCCTCGAGTCCGACGAAGCCAGCGCACTCGAGCGTGGACGCGAGATGAGCGCCGTTCGCAGCCGGCTCGAGGAGCGGGCTGCCGCGGTCGCCGCCCTGCGGACCGACATCGAGGTGCGCGCGGCGGCCCTCGACGAGCGACGACGCTTCCTGCGCCGCCGCTTCGACGAGGTGGAGGAGCGGCTCACTCGCAATGTCGCGGAGCGCGCTCGTGCCGAGCAACGGCGGGTCGAGATCGAGCGGACGCAGCTGGCCGTCGAGCGGTTGAGCGCGCTCGTCGCCGACCGTCTCGCCATCGTGGAGGCCGAGCTGGCGACGCTGCACGAGCAGCGCCGGCGGCAGTCCGAGGAGGCCCGCGCCGTTGCAGTACGGCTCGACGAGCTGCGCAAGCAACGGTCGGCCGACGAACGGCGGCTGGAAGAGGTGCGCGAGCACCGTCGCCGGGCCGAGATCGAGGAGGCCGAGCTCGGCTTGCGGGTCGAGACCGCGGTCGAGACCATCCGGCGCGACCTCGAGTGCGAACCCGAGACCGCGATGGCCGCCGAGTGCCCGCCGCTCGGTGAGGGAGTCGCGCCACAGGCGCGGGTGCGCGAGCTCGAGCGCGAGCTGCGGCTCATGGGCCCGATCAATCCCTTGGCGCTGCAGGAGTTCGAGGCCCTGCGGGAGCGGCACGAGTTCCTCGAAGCACAGCTCGACGACGTGAAGTCGACGCGGCGCGAGCTGGCCAAGATCATCAAGGCGATCGACGAGGAGATCGTCAACGTGTTCGCCGCGGCGTACGCCGACGTGTCACAGAACTTCGAGGCCTTGTTCGACACGTTGTTTCCCGGCGGTCGCGGGCGTTTGCGCCTCACCGATCCCGACTCGCTCCTCGACACGGGGATCGAGATCGAGGCGAAGCCGTCGGGTAAGAACGTGCGCAAGCTCTCGCTGTTGTCGGGCGGTGAACGCTCCCTGACCGCGTTGGCCTTTCTCTTCGCGGTCTTCCGCAGCCGGCCCTCGCCCTTCTACGTCATGGACGAGGTCGAAGCCGCCCTCGACGACGTGAACCTGCACCGGTTCCTCGATCTGGTGCACGAGTTCCGCGAGGAAGCACAGCTGATCATCGTGAGTCATCAGAAGCGGACGATGGAAGCGGCCGACTGCCTCTACGGCGTGACCATGCAATCCGGCGGCAGCTCCCGAGTCATCAGCGAAAAGGTCGCCGTCTAACCCCTCCCTCGGATATCGATTCCGGGGAAGCCTTGAACCGGGTGAGTGAGCTACACGACGATCGTCGGCGCGACGGACTGGCGGTTTCGCCGTCGGGAGATCACGAACCGCACGAGGTCGAGCAACCAGTCGCTGTCCGTTCGCAACTTCACGTGGTCGGCCGCGCTGGCGCGGATGTTGCGGTCGATCTCGTCTCGTTGGGCCGCGGCCGCGGTTGCGTACCGCTCGCGAAGGCGCGCATCAGACGTCTGCACCTCGTACACCTGCCCGGTCTCGGGGTCGACGAGCTCGAGCAGCCCGACGTCTGCGAGCGCAAGCTCGCGTGGATCGACGACTTCGACGGCGAGCACCTCGTGCCGCACAGCCAGATGACGCATCGGCATCGGCCACGGCGACGGGTCGAGCCAGTCGGAGATCACGACCGCGAGTCCTCGCCGCCGCATCACGCTGCCCATCCGTTGCATACCGGTGGCGAGATCGGTCGGCCCTGCGCCGTCCATCCGAGGCGCATTGATCATCCGATGCAGGATCGCCTGCAGATGCACCCGGCCGGATCGCGCCGGCACGATCACGGGCTCCGCCCCCGGCTGCAGCAGCATCGCTCCGAGCCGATTGCCGTTTCGGGAGGTGAGGAACCCGACCGCCGCCGCGGCATTGAGCACGAGGTCGCGTTTCTCGCACTGCGCCGTGCCGAAGTCGAGGCTGGCGGACTGATCGATCAGGAGCCAGGTCTCGAGCTCACGATCGGCGATCGTCTCGCGCACGTGGGGCGAGCGCATGCGCGCGGTGACGTTCCAGTCGATACGCCTCGTGTCGTCGCCCGGTTGGTACACGCGCGCCTCGCCCAACTCGGAGCCGTGCCCGGGAATGAGCCCCTGGTACTCACCTTGCAGCAGCCCGTCGAGCTTGCGGGTGATCGTGAGCTCGAGCCGTCGGAGGATCTCGTCGGAGGCCGGGCCGACGGTCATGCGCTCGGCGACAGGTGTTCCTGCGACGGCGCGATACGCGGTGCGGGAACCGTGGACAGCACGCGAGCCAGCACGTGATCCGCGGTCACGTCGCGAGCCAGCGCTTCGTACGACAGCACCAGGCGATGGCGCATGATGTCGGGTGCGACGTCGAACACGTCCTGTGGCAACGCGTACGTGCGACCGCGCAACAGCGCGAGTGCGCGTCCCGCGGCAACGAGCCCGAGCGACGCGCGTGGGCTGGCCCCGTACGCGACCAGCGGCTCGAGATCGGCGAGCCCGTACGTGGTCGGGTTGCGAGTGGCGAGCACGAGGTTCACCGCGTACTCCACGATGCTTCGATCGCAGTAGATGCGATCGCTCGCGGCCTGCAACGTGGCCAGCTCGTAGAGGCCGAGCACCTCGTTGGCGCGGGGTGGGGAGACGCCCATCCGTTGCACGATCTCCACCTCCTCACCGCCGCTCGGGTAGCCGACGACCACCTTCATCAGGAAGCGATCGCGCTGCGCCTCGGGCAACGGGTACACGCCCTCTGACTCGATCGGGTTCTGCGTCGCGAGCACTAGGAACGGCTGCGGCACCGGAAACGTCTCGCCTCCGATCGACACGTGGTGCTCGGCCATCACCTCCAACAGGGCCGATTGCACCTTGGCCGGCGCGCGGTTGATCTCGTCAGCGAGCACGAAGTTGGCGAACACCGGTCCGAGCTCGACGTCGAACTTCTCGCTGGATGTCCGGTAGATGCGCGTACCGACGATGTCCGCCGGCAGGAGGTCGGGTGTGAATTGCAGACGGGCGAATGTTCCGCCGGTCACTCCGGCGAGCGTCTCGACGGCGAGCGTCTTGGCGAGGCCCGGGACCCCTTCGAGCAGGCAATGGCCCCGAGCGAGCAGGCACACCATCAGGCGCTCGATGACCCGGTCCTGACCGACGATCACCTTCTTGATCTCGAACATGGCCTGCTCGAGCTGGGCGGCCTCGTCAGTGTGCGGGCCGGTCTGGGTCCCCGTCATGTCTTCGCTCGCCTTTCGGTGCGGAGGGTGAAGATGCGGTCGCAGTGGAGCACGACGCGACGAACACGAGCGTAAAGCTTTCGAGGGAAGACCAGGCCGCGGTGCACGGGATCGGTACCTTGCTTGTCGTGCGCGTGTTGGTCGTCGAGGACGAGTTGGAGCTCGCTGAGGCGGTTGCGACCGGTCTTCGCCGTGAGGGTTACGCCGTCGACGTGGCCGGCGACGGTGAGGAGGCCCTCGAGAAGCTCGGTTACACCGACTACGACTTGGTCTGTCTCGACCTCACCCTGCCGAAGGTCGACGGCCTCGAGGTGTGCCGGCGCATTCGCAACGGCGAGACCGCGAGCAACGATGCGCGTGTCCTGATGCTCACCGCGCGCGACGCGGTGAGCGACCGAGTGACAGGCCTCGACGACGGCGCCGACGACTATCTCGTCAAGCCGTACGCGTTCGCGGAGCTCACCGCGAGAGTGCGTACGTTGCTGCGCCGCGATGCCGGACGATCGGGTGCCACCCTGCTCGTCGGCGACCTCACACTCGACACCGCGCGGCTGCACGCCACGCGCGGTTCTCGTGACCTCGACCTCACCGCGAAGGAGTTCGCGTTGCTGCGCTACTTCATGTCGCGAGCCGGTGAGGTTCTGTCGACCGAGGATCTGCTCGATCACGTCTGGGACGAGTTCACCGACCCGTTCACGAACACGGTGCGCGTGACGGTGGGAACGCTACGACGCAAGCTCTCCGCCGCCGGCGAGCCGCCCCTGATCGAGACGCTCATCGGGAGCGGCTACCGGCTGCTCGACCGACCGCACTGACACGCGATGGCCTCACGTCATCTCGCAGAACGGCTTCCGGGGTGGACGGGCTCGATCCGCTTCCGTCTCACGCTCATCTACTCGCTGTTGCTGTTCGGGTTGGCCGCGATGGTGGTGGGCGGCATGTACGCGGTCCTCGCCCGTCGCCTCGATGACGAGCCGGTGTCGCGCACGTTCACCGTGCAGGAACCGGTCGTCACGCCACAGGGCATCGCGCTGCAGGAGGAGAAAGTCCAGGAGGAGTTCCAGACCTTCGAACACATCGTGAACCAGCGCGTGCTCGACAAGATCCGCACCGTCGCGTTCATCGCGCTCGGGCTCCTGTTCTTCGCGAGCCTTGGCGTCGGCTGGTTCGCCGCCGGTGTCGTCGTCGCGCCGTTGGGACGGATCACCGGCGTCGCGAGACAGATCCAGGCGACTGATCTCTCGCGCCGCATCGGCATGGGCGGTCCGAAGGACGAGTTGCGCGATCTCGCCGACACGTTCGACGGGATGCTCGACCGGCTCGAGACTGCGTTCGAGGCACAGCGGCGCTTCATCCAAGACGCCTCGCACGAGCTGCGCAACCCGCTCGCGGTGATCCGAACGAACATCGACGTCGCGCTGGCGAATCCCGACCCCGATCCCGACGAGCTCCGGCGGACCGCCGCGGTCGTGGAGCGGACCGCTTCACGGATGAGCCGGCTCGTCGATGACCTCCTCGCGTACGCGCGCCACGGGCTGCCCGATCAACCGTCCGAGCGCATCGACCTGCGCGCGATCACGACCGAGACCGTCGACGAGTTCACCGCTCCGGCCGAAGCTCGGGGGCTCGAGCTGCGGCCGCGGGCGCTGGCCGAGGTCCACGTCAGCGGCGACCGCACCGCGCTCAAGCAGGCCCTGGCCAACCTCCTCAGCAACGCGGTGCGACTCGCTCCACCCGGTACGGCGATCACGGTCGAGACCGGAACGAAGGACGACTGGGCGTTCGTCTCGGTCGCCGATCAGGGTCCCGGCATCGGCAGCGACGACCAGGAGCACATCTTCGAGCGCTTCTGGCGTGCGCCCGGTCAGACGGACACCGACGGCGAACGCCGCAGCGGCCTCGGGCTCACGATCGTGCGGGAGATCGCGGACCGTCACGGCGGCACGGTCGCGGTCGTCTCCGAGCCGGGCAAGGGCTCGACCTTCGCGCTGTGGCTTCCTCCGGCATGAGCCGGTGCTGGGCTTTTGCATGCGCTTTACCGCGCCCTCGGTAGGTTCCGGACCAGTGACTGACGTGGACTGGGAAGGCATGCGTCCGCCTACGTGGCCGCCGCCGACGCCACCCGTGAGCGACGCGCCGTCGTGGGCTCCCATCACGGCGCCGGTCCCGACGGTCGCCCCGCCGCCCCCGCCGATGCCGCCGCCGCCGTCGACCCCGCCGCAGCCGTTGATCCCGCCGCCGCAGCGCGCGGGCCGACGTGTCGCCGCTGGCGTCGTGGCCGCCGCGATCCTTGTGCTCGGTGGCTTCGCGTTCGCGCGGGCGACGGAGGACAGCAACACGGGCGCGCGCTTGCCGGCCGCGACGATCGCAAGCAACGGATCCACCGTCACCGTCGACCCGAACAACTCGGAGCCGATCGCCGCGGTCGCGGCCGCGGTCAGCCCGACGGTCGTGCAGATCGAGACGCAATCCGGCCTCGGGTCGGGGTTCATCTACGACGCCGCCGGCCACATCCTCACGGCCGCCCACGTGCTCGACGGTGCGGGCTCGACCGTCAACGTGCGATTGGCCGACGGCTCGTTGCACACCGGTGACGTCGTCGGATCGGACAACGCGAGCGATATCGGCGTCGTGAAGATCGAACCGGTCCCGAATATGCAGATCTCCAACCTCGCACTGGGAGTGAAGGTGCAGGTCGGGCAGACCGCAGTTGCGATCGGGAGCCCGTTCGGCCTCGACCAGACCGTCACCGCAGGCATCGTCAGTGCGGTCGACCGGCCCGAACAAACGCCGGGCGGCGCGATCGACATGATCCAGATCGACGCGCCGATCAACCCGGGCAACTCCGGCGGACCCGTGGCCGACCGTCAAGGTCGCGTGTTCGGGCTCAGTGATCTGATCTTCTCGCAGACCGGTGGCAACGAGGGCGTTGGCTTCCTCGTGCCGATCGACGTCGCGAAGGCGGTGGCCGACAAGCTCGTCGCCGGTACTCCGGTCGAGTTCGCGTTCCTCGGCGTGAGCACCGATTCGCAGTCGTCGACGGGCGGTCTCGTCGGCGACGGCGCCATCGTGGTGGGTGTCACGTCGGGGTCACCGGCCGACCAGGCCGGGCTCAAGGAAGGCGACCGCATCACCTCCGTCGACAGCGCACCGGTCCGCGACCAGATCGAGCTCGGCGCGCGCGTACGCTCCCACCAACCAGGTGACACTGTGCACGTCACGTTCGTGCGGGATGGCAACACCCAGACACTCCAAGTGAAGCTGGGTTCGACGAAGACGAAGTAGCCCCCGCCAGTTTCCGATTCCCCAG
>DASZHU010000200.1:0-4870 GCA_035937605.1 Acidimicrobiales bacterium
GCTCGTGTGGGCGCCCTCGCGCAGCGCATCGGACCGCGCTGGCCGATGACGGTCGGGCCGGTAGTGGTGGGCGCCGGCCTGTTGCTGCTCGCGCAGGTGAAGCCCGGCTCGACCTACCTCACCGGTGTGTTCCCGGGCGCCCTCGTGCTCGGGCTGGGCCTGTCCATCACCGTCGCTCCGCTGACGGCCGCCGTGCTCGCGGCGATCGACGAGCACCATGCCGGAGTGGGCTCGGCGATCAACAACGCGGCGGCCCGCATCGCATCGTTGCTCGCGATCGCCGTGCTCCCGGCCGCGGCCGGCTTGTCGGACGACTTCGCGGCCGGCTACCGGCGCGCCCTCTGGATGTCGGCCGCGCTCGCGGTTGCCGGCGGCGCGCTGGCCTGCATCACGATCCGCGATTCACACCCGAATCGGCCTGGCGCGCGCGTTCCGGTCGGTCCGCCCTGCATAGTCTCTTCGCCTTCATGACTCCAGCACTCAGGATCGCGGTGCGCTCGTGACCGCCGGCGCCGCAGTCGAGGCGATCGGCCTGTCGAAGCACTTCGGCGCGGTCCGGGCCGTGAACGACCTGAGCTTCGTCGTCGAGCCCGGACAGGTGTGCGGGCTACTCGGCCCGAATGGCGCCGGCAAGACCACGACGGTCCGAGTGCTCGTCGGCCTCACGCGGGCCAACGAAGGCCGGGCACGACTCCTCGACGAGGACATGAAGCCGAGCGCGCCAGTGCTGCGCCGGGTCGGTCTGCTCGTGGAGAAACCGGCATTCGTGCCGTATCTGTCCGGTTATCGCAACCTCCAGTTGCACTGGGCCGCCGGTGGTGACCCGTGGCCGCCAGCCGGGCTCGACGAGGCCATCGACCTTGCCAACCTGGGCGCGGCCATCGATCGTCGGGTCAAGGGCTACTCACAGGGCATGCGCCAACGCCTGGGCATCGCGCAGGCGCTGATGCACCGCCCTGAGCTGCTGGTGCTCGACGAGCCGACGAACGGTATGGATCCGGCCGAGACTCGGCGCATGCGCGTCGGGCTCGCCGAGCTGTCGTCACGCGGCACGACCGTTCTGCTGTCGAGTCACCTGCTCGCCGAGGTCGAACAGATGTGCAGCCATGTGCTCGTCGTCGACCACGGCACGCTCGTCGCGGCCGGCACCGTCGCGGACATCATCGGTTCGTCCGAATCCGCCGACCTCGAGGTCGACGACCGACAGCGCGCGATCGAGGTGCTCGAGCCATTGCGCGGTGTCACGAGCGTCGCCGCGACGGATCGAGGCGTGGCCGTTGAGCTCGACGGCATCAAGCGATCGGACATGGTGGCGGCGCTGGTACAGGCCGGTGTCGCCGTCGAGACCGTCACCCCGCGACGCCGGCTCGAGGACGCCTACCTCTCGATCGTGGACGGCGAGCCGTGATCGAGCGGCACGCATGATCAAGGTCGAGTGGATCCGCCAAGTGCGTCGAGCGCGCACGTGGGCCTGCCTCGGCGGGCTGGCATTGGTGCCGATCCTGTTCACCATCGCGTCCTACGTCGATCCGCCTCGTCAACGTCGCGAGCTCAACATCTTCACGCTGCTCACGGCCAGCGGATTGAACGTGGGCATCGTGTCGCTGTACTTCATGAGCCAGTTCTTCCTCATCGTCGTCGTGGCGGCGTTCGCCGGCGAGAGCGTGTCGGGCGAAGCCACATGGGGCACGTTGCGCTACCTCTTGGTCAGGCCGGTCTCGCGAACGCGACTCATCCTCGCCAAGTTCGGCGTTGCCTACGTGCTCACGGTTCTCGCGGTGGTCGTGATCATCGGTGCCGGTCTCGGCGCGGGAACGATCGCGTTCGGCTGGCACGACGCCCTGATCATCGACGAAGGGTTCGTCTTCCCGATCCCCATCCGGATCGCGGCGGGCGAGATGTTCTGGCGTCTGTTGTTCGGCGCCGGCTATGTCGCGCTCACGATGCTCGTGGTGGTGGCCATCGGCATCCTCCTGTCGACGCTCACCGACTCCACCGCGGCGGCGGTGGTCGGTACCGTCGTGGTGATCGTCACGTCGCAGGTGCTGTCGCAGGTACCGGGCCTCGAGAGCATCAAGCCGCTGTTCCCGACGCGCTATTGGGACGAGTGGCGCAACCTCTACTCGACCACCGGTCTCCAGGACATGTGGAAGGGCGCCGCGTCGGCGGTCGCGTGGTCCTCGCTCATCACATTGATCGCGCTGTGGCGCTTTCGTCGCAAGGACATCCTGTCGTAGGCACGTTCACCTGCAACGCGTGCGGCACCGCCGTCAAGTCCGACGCGACCGCCTGGCGCTGCCCATGCGGCGGCACGTACTCGTTGAGCGCAGTTGACGTGGGGCTACCTGCGGCGTTCGACCGGGTCACGCTGGGCGAAGGCAATACGCCGGTCGAGCCGATCCGCCTCGGCGGCAGGTCAGTGATGGCGAAGCTCGAGTTCGAGTCGCCGTCGGGATCGTTCAAGGACCGAGGCGCCGCGGTGGTGCTCGCAGCGGCGCTCGACACGGGCGCGTCCGACGTGGTCGTCGACTCGAGTGGCAATGCCGGCGTCGCGTTCGCCACCTACGCGGCCCATGCGGGCCTCGGCTGCGAGGTGTTCGTGCCCGCATCGACGTCGCTGGCCAAGGTCGGCTCGATGAGCGAACGGGGCGCGGTCGTGCACGCCGTGAAGGGCGCCCGGGAGGCGGTGGCGGCCGCAGCCATCGCACGGGTCGAAGAGACCCACGCGTTCTACGCGAGCCACGTGTGGAACCCGTGGTTCTTCGAAGGGACCAAGCGCTACGTGTACGAGCTCGTCGAGCAGCTCGCCGGCCGCCTCCCGGGCGCGCTCGTTCTGCCCGCGGGAAACGGCACGCTCGTGTTGGGCGCGTTTCGCGCCATTCGAGAGCTCGATCTCGACGTGCCGATCGTTGCGGTGCAATCCGAGCTCTGCGCGCCGATCGCGTCGGCCTTCGCCGCCGGCCGGGAACACGTCACGCCGGTCGCCGACAGCGGTACCACAGCCGTCGGCATCGCGATCGCGGCGCCGCCCCGCGGCGACGAGGTGCTGGCGGCGGTACGCGCAACCGGAGGATGGTTCGTGACCGTCAGCGACGACGATCTCGCGGGCGCGGCGGCCGAGCTGTCCGCGCAGGGCTACATCGTCGAGCCGACGGCGGCCGCACCCGCCGCCGCGCTCGCGTACCTGGGCGCCGACGTCGATGCTGCGGTGGTGCCCCTCGCGTCAGGTCGCCGGGCCTTGCGGGCCTAGAAGAGGCTCACGTCTCGTCGAGCCACCCCGGAGCGTGGTCGACGAGGAACTCGCTGACCGCGAGGCAACGGTCGAGCACATCGCAGAGCTGTTCCTCGCTCTTGAAGATCGCGGCCAGCGACACCTCGATCCGCGCCACGATCGTGAGGCTGCGTTCCGGCGCATCGGTGACGGCGGCGAACGAGTCGATCGCCGACACCTCGAGCGGCAACTCGGTGCCGCCCACGCCGGCCAACTCCGTGGCGAGGACGAGGAGGTCCGGTCCCTGTGGCAACGGCGGCAGCGTCCAGGTGAAGAGCAGTGGGAAGTGGAAGGTGTCGTCGGGGTCGTCGGTCTCGCCGAGCGTCAGGACCACGTCCTCGAACGCGAGCAGCTGGCGAGGGTCGACTTCGAGCGACAGGTGCAGGTCGAGCGGCCCGTTGCACGCCTCTTCGGGGTGGAGATCGACCTCCCACGCCTGCCGGAGCGAGTACGTCTCGACGAAGTGGCGTTCGTCGTGAACGTGGAACCCGTGGTCGGCCGCGTGATCCTTGAGGTCGGCGATGAAGCCCGCCACGTCGATCACGGCCATTGCGACCAGCCTGCCACGATGACGGGGTGGATTTGCACGCCGTGCTCGCCGAGACCGCCGACGCCATCACAGGCGCGCTCGGCGCGATCGACGACTGGGGACTCGCCGACACCAAACCGGGCCAGCACCTGAGCGATCTCGCTGCCGACGCGGCCGCGCTGCAGGTGCTGACCGCAGCCGGCGTCGGCGTTCTCTCCGAGGAGAGCGGGCGACACCATCCCGAGCGCGAGATCACGGTGGTCGTCGATCCGCTCGACGGCTCGACCAATGCGGCACACGGCATCCCGTGGTACGCGATCAGCCTGTGCGCGATCGACGCCGAAGGGCCGCTCGCGGCACTGGTCGTGAATCTGCCGTCGGGTGCCCGGTTCCGCGCCGAGCGCGGCGCAGGGGCGACGGTCGACGACGTTTCGTTGCGGCCGTCGACGAAGACCACGCTCTCGCACTCGCTCGTGGCGTTGAGCGGATATCCCCGCCAGTACCTCGGCTGGTACCAGTTCCGCGCGCTCGGCGCGGCCGCGCTCGATCTCTGTGCGGTCGCTGCCGGCGTCGTCGATGCGTACCTCGACTGCAGCTGGAACGCACACGGCCCGTGGGACTATCTCGGCGGCGTCCTCGTGTGCCGCGAGGCGCGAGCGCCGGTTGTCGATGCCGAAGGCCGTGATCTCGTGACGCTCGAGTACACCGACCGCCGCACACCGTTGGCGGCTGCCACCCCCGAGCTGCTGGAAGAGGTCGTTGCGGCCCGTCGCACCCTCGACCACTGAGGGCGCCGTACCCTTGCTCGAGTGAAGAGACGGCTGCACCGGCTCGCGCTGCTCGTGTACCAGCGTTTGCCGCGCGCTTTGCGCCGAATGGTGGTGCGTCGGGTCGCGCCGTCGTTCAGCGTCGGAGCAATGTGCGTGATCGAGCGAGCCGACGGTCGGTTGTTGTTGATCCGCCACCTGTACCGCAACGCGGCCCGTTGGGGAGTACCGGGTGGCTTGCTCCAACGCAACGAGAACCCCACCGACGCGGCGCGCCGCGAAGTACGGGAAGAGGTCGGCCTC
>DASZHU010000201.1:0-3227 GCA_035937605.1 Acidimicrobiales bacterium
CGTTCTACTGGTACCGCAACCTGTCGGCCACGTTCATCACCGACCGCAACGGCATCGCCAACCGGCACGCGGTCGGGGTCGACAACATGATGTGGAGCACCGACTACCCGCACCACGGCAACGACTGGCCGTACTCCCGCAAGGTCATCAACGACTCCATGGCCGACGTGGCGGCCGACGAGCGCCACAAGATCGTGGCGGGCAACGCAGTTCGCATCTTCAAGCTCGACGCGCGATGCGCGTGAAGGGGGACACATGAAGCTCGAGGACATGATCCTCGTCTCGGTCGACGATCACGTCGTCGAGCCACCGGGGATGTGGGACGACCGCGTGCCGAAGAAGTACGCCGACGAGGTGCCGAAGCTCGTCACCAAGGAAGGCGGCAACGACGTCTGGTCGTTCCGCGGCAACGAGTTGCCGAACATCGGCTTGAACGCGGTCGCGGGCCGGCCCCCGGCGGAGTACGGCATCGACCCGACGTCGTTCGACGACATGCGCCCGGGTTGCTTCGACATCAAGGAGCGCGTGCGGGACATGAACGCGAACGGCGTGCTGGGCTCTTTGTGCTTCCCGTCGATGCCCGGTTTCTGTGGCCAGCTGTGGGCGCGGGTCGAGGACAAAGACGTCGCCAAGGCGCTGCTGCAGGGTTACAACGACTGGCACATCGACGAGTGGTGCGGCACGTATCCCGGTCGCTTCATCCCGCTCTCGCTGCCGGCGCTGTGGGATCCGGAGGAGATGGCGGCGGAGGTGCGTCGCGTGGCCAAGAAGGGCTGCCATGCCGTGACGTTCTCGGAGAATCCCGAGAAGCTCGGTTATCCGAGCCTGCACTCCGAGCACTGGGATCCGTTCTGGAAGGCGTGCTCCGACGAGAACACGATCGTGTGCCTTCACATCGGTTCGTCGTCGTCGATGGTGGTCACCGCGGCCGACGCGCCCATCAACGTGATGATCACGCTGCAGCCGATCAACCTCGTTCAGGCCGCGTCCGACCTGCTGTGGTCACGCGTGCTCCCAACGTTTCCCGACCTGAAGTTCGCGATGAGCGAAGGCGGCATCGGCTGGATCCCGTACTTCCTCGAGCGCGTCGACTACGTGTACAAGCACCACAAGGCGTGGACGGGCACCGACCTCGGCGGGAAGCTGCCGAGCGAGCTGTTCAACGAGCGCATCATCACGTGCTTCATCGACGACGCCGTCGGGCTCGAGAACCGCCACCACCTCAACATCGATCACATCACGTGGGAGTGCGACTATCCGCACTCCGACTCGACGTGGCCGCACTCGCCCGAGCTGCTCGCTCCGGCACTCGCCGGCATCTCCGATGTCGAGATCAACAAGATCACGCACGAGAACGCGATGCGCCTGTTCTCGTACGACCCGTTCGCGCACATCTCGAGGGATCAGAGCACCGTCGGCGCGCTGCGAGCACAGGCGACCGACGTCGACACGAGCGAACGGGCCGTGACCGGCGCGCTACCGCGTGACCCGAGCGAGCCACCGATCACGATCATGTCGATCGTCGAGATGGCGACCGGCGGCAAGAAGTAGCGGTGAGCTGGCCCCGGGCGGAGCTCGAGGACGCGTTCGCGTCGTATTGCGCCGCGAGCGCGGAAGCGGGGCGCACCGGCGACTGGAACACGTGGCCCGAGGTCTTCACCGAGGACTGCGAGTACATCGAGCACATGTACGGCGTCTTCCACGGGCGTGAGGCCGTTCGCGAGTGGATCACGAAGACGATGGCGGAGTTCCCCGGGAACCTTATGCACGAGTTCCCGATCAACTGGTACATCGTCGACGAGGAGCGCGGCTGGGTCGTGTGCGAGGTCGCCAACCGCATGGACGACCCCGGCGACGGATCCGTGCACGACGGCGTGAACATCACGATCTTGCGCTACGGCGGCAACGGGTTGTGGCAGTCGGAGGAAGACGTGTACAACCCCGCGCACTTCGGCAGGATGGTCGAGGGGTGGAACGCGGCGAAGCGCGCCGCCACCGCGGGCTAACTACAGTCCGCGCCATGGCAACCATCGGGGGGAAAGTCGCCGTCGGCTTCGCAGGTGAGGTCGATCCACGAACCGGCGGTTTGTGCGGGGCGCTGCGCTCCTGCCTCTGAGCCGTTTCGCCATCGGAACCGTGGGCGTGACGGCGGTCGTCGCCGCGCTCGGGTTCGGTTCGTGGCGGCTACGAGCCGCGTTGCTGCCCGAGTGGTCGGATGCGCGGGGTCGCCTCGCCGAAGTCGTGATCGCGCTCTCGACCTTCTTCGCGGTCGCGCAGCTGTGCGGCGCCGCGCAGCTGTTCAGCTCGGTTGTGCTGCTCGTGGCCGAGCTCGCCGCCGCGACCGCCCTTGCGACCGCCGCACCCCATCTCGCTCGTTTCGGTTGTGCCGGCGGGACAGAACTGTCCCGCCGGCACAACCAAAAGCCCCAGATCGATCCGCGTGAGGTCGCGGCGGTGGGGGTGGGCGTGGCGATCGTCGTCGTGCAGTGGTGCGCGCACACGGCCGACGCGATCGCTCGCGGCATGGTCCATCCCGACACGCTCTGGTACCACGGGCCGTTCGCGGCGGCGTTCGTGCAGCAGCACGCGTTCACGGGCATGGACAGCCTCGGCTATGACGCGGCGCGCTGGTTCCCGTTCAACGCGCAGGTGCTGCACGCCGCCGGGATCCTCGCCTACGGACGAGACGTGTTGTCTCCATTCCTCAACCTCGCGTGGATGGGGCTCGCCCTGCTCGCGGCATGGTGCGCCGGACGACGCCGTCACGTCGGTCACCTCTGCGTGCTGGCGGCCGCCGTGGGTCTCGGCCTGCCGGTCATGGTCGCCACGCAGCCCGGCCAGGCATCGAGCGACGTCGCCTGTGCCGCGCTGCTCCTGGCCGCCGTCGCGCTGGTGCTGGAGAGCGATCTCGAGCCGGTTCCGGTCGCACTCGCCGGGCTCGCTTCCGGGCTCGCGCTCAGCACGAAGATCACGATCGCGCCAGCCATGGCGGTGCTCGCGGTTGCGCTGCTCCTCTTGTTGGTGTGGCAACGACGCCGAGCGGCGCCGTTGGCGTGGACGGTTTCGTTGGTGCTCACCGGCACGTTCTGGTTCGGGCGCGATTGGGTGCTCGCCGGTACGCCGCTGCCGTGGTTCGATCTCACGCTCGGCCCGATCCACTGGCCCGCCGCGGTGCCGCCGAGCGCGCCATCCCTCGCCCACGACGTGCTGCACGCGCAGGCCTGGCG
>DASZHU010000202.1:0-5014 GCA_035937605.1 Acidimicrobiales bacterium
ACAGCCGCCCGACGAGTACGCCGTCCATTCGCTCGAGCACGGCGCGGTGTGGATCGCGTACGGGCCATCGATCTCGGCGGCCGATGTGCAGACGCTGAAAGCGTTCGCCAAGCTCGACCACGTGCTCGTCACGCCCTACGCAGGGATGGACGCGCCGATCACGCTCGTGGCATGGGAGCACCGGCTCGAGCTACAGACAGTCAGCGACCCGCGCCTGAAGCAGTTCGTCGACGGGTTCCGCAACGGCGCGCAGGCTCCGGAGCAAGGGCTGGCCTGCGCCGGCGTCGGGCAGCCGGTCCCCTGACGCGCCATCATTTCCCGGTGCCCACGACGACGCGGCCGGTGCGTCCGGGCCGGCACAGTCCGGCCCGAGCGGTGCCGGCCGCGATTCGGCGTCCGAGCTACGTCGCCAACGGGGGACAGCCGTCGGGCCGCACGCTCGCGCCGTTGACCGAACCCGAACCGATCGCGCGGTTGCGTGCGGCATGCGCCGCAGCGCGCCGCGTGCTGGATCGTGTCGGCGCGCACGTTGCCCCCGGTATCACCACCGATGAGCTCGACGAGGTCTCGCATGCCGCGTACATCAGCGAAGGCGGCTACCCGAGCCCGCTCGGCTATCGCGGCTTTCCGAAGTCGATCTGCACGTCGGTGAACGAAGTGGTGGCGCATGGCATCCCCGACGACCGACCGCTCGCCGTCGGCGACATCGTGAACTGCGACATCACCATCTACCTCGACGGCATGCACGGCGACTGCTCGGCGACGTTCCTCGTCGGCGACGTCGACCAGAGAACGCGTCACCTCGTCGAGACCACGGCGCGGTGTCTCGAGGTCGGCGTCAGCGTCGTGCATCCCGGCGGACGCGTACGCGACATCGGACGTGCGATCCAGAACGTCGCGCACGCGGAGGGTCTCGGCATCGTCAAAGAGCTCGTCGGTCACGGCATCGGCGAGGAGTTCCATTCGACCCCGTATGTGCACCATTACGACGAGCCCCGCGATCGCACCCGTCTTCGGCCGGGCATGGTCTTCACCATCGAGCCGATGCTGACCCTGGGCGCACCGGACGTCGTGCAATGGGACGACGGATGGACGATCGTCACGCTCGACGGTCAGCCGTCGGCGCAGTTCGAGCACACCGTCCTCGTCACGAGCGACGGCGTCGACGTGCTCACCGTCTGACGAGCTCGAGCACCTCGTCGTGCAGCGCGCCGTTGGTGGCCAGCCCGCTGCCGCCATCGATCCGTGACGCGCCGCCGAAGTCCGTGAACCGCCCGCCCGCCTCGCCGATGATCACCGGCATCGCCGCCACATCCCACGCCGCGGCGATCGGGTCGACCATCGCCTCGGCGCGACCGGTGGCGACGAGCGCATAGCCGTAGCCGTCGCCCCACGTGCGCATGAACACGCCCGAGCTGCGCACGGCCCCGAGCGCCTCCTCGGTCCAGTAGTCGAATCCCGAAGTGGTGAGGTACGAGCCGCGGACGCGCGCTCGCTCGCTCACCCGTGCCGGTTCGCCGTTGCAGAAGCAACCGAGCCCGCGTCCTGCGTACACGGTCTCGCCCAGCGCCGGCAGCTCGATCACACCGATCGCCGGACCGTGCTCGTCCTCGTACGCGAGCAGCGTGCAATAGAGCGGCACGCCGTGCGTGAACGCCTTCGTGCCGTCGATCGGATCGACGATCCAGCGCCGGCCACTGGTTCCCTGCTGATCGGCCTCCTCCTCTCCCACGATCGCGTCGTCGGGGTGACTCGCGGCGAGGCGCTCGCGAACGAAACGCTCGGCGGCGCGATCCGCGGCGGTCACCGGCGTGCCATCACCCTTCTGGTCGACGGCGAGGTCGACGGATCGGAACCACTCCAGCGTCAGCTTCCCCGCCTCCCGGGCGAGCGCGACAGCTTCGTCGAGCAGCTTCGAATCGGCCGGGGGAGCGGTCATCACCGCATCCTCGCGAACTTGAACGGGCGACGGCCACGCCCGTAGAACGGTCGCCGACCGATTGGGGGACTCATGGCGACGAAGATCGATGGGCTCGTCGAGCCCGGGTTCGAAGGCGTTCGCGACGCGTTCCAACGCAACTTCGACGAGCACGACGAGATCGGCGCGGGCTTCAGCCTGCACGTCGAGGGTCGCAAGGTCGTCGACCTGTGGGGTGGTGTCGCCGAAGAGGACATTGGCCGGCCGTACACGGAGGACACGCTGCAGCTCGTCTTCTCCACGACCAAGGGTGCCACGGCGACATGCCTGAACCTGTTGATCCAGCGAGGCCTCATCGACCCGGACGCCCCAGTCGCGAAGTACTGGCCGGAGTTCGCGCAGGGTGGCAAGGAGAGCATCCCGGTCCGTTGGCTGATGGGGCACAAGGCGGGCCTCGTGACCGTCGACAAGCACTTGTCACTCGACGAGGTGCTCGCTTGGGACCCGATCATCGAGGCGCTCGAGGTGCAGGAGCCGCTGTGGGAGCCCGGCTCGGCGCACGGCTATCACGCGGTGACGTTCGGTTGGCTGCTCGGTGAGCTCATCCGCAAGGTCGATGGCCGCGGTCTCGGCCAATTCTTCAAGGAAGAGATCGCGGAGCCGCTCGGCCTCGAGTTCTGGATCGGGTTCCCCGAGTCGGAGGAGTATCGGGTCGCGCCCATGGTCGGCAGCCTCATCCCCGACGACTCCGAAGTGGCGCCGGAGATGAAGGAGCTGTTCGCGCAGTTCGTGGGCCCCGACTCGCTACTCGGTCGCGCGCTCACGCTCAACGGTGCGTTCGAGACGGGCTCGTGGAACTCGCGCAAGGTGCACGCCGCGGAGATCGGTGCCGCCAACGGCATCACCAACGCGCGGTCGTTGTCGCGGATGTATGCCGGGCTCGTGGGCCCGCTCGCCGATGCGCCGGCCGCGCCGCTGTTCACGAAGGCGCAGACCGACCTGGCGCGCACGACCCAGACGAGTGGACCCGACAAATGCCTGTTCATGGAGACCACCTTCGGCCTCGGGTACATGACGTCGTCGGTGTTCGCGCCGTACGGCGGCGCGGGCTCGTTCGGGCACGCGGGCGCCGGCGGGTCGGTGGGCTTCGCTGATCCCGACAACGGCGTCGCGGTGGGCTACGTGATGAACAAGATGCTCGCCAACCTGTCGGGAGACCCGAGGACACGGGGCCTCATCAAGGCGAGTTATGACGCCGTGGGTGCGCCGATCGCCTTCGTGTAGTCCGCCACCAGGTTGAGGTTCGCGCCGCGAGGCGGTTTGCTGGTGCCGTGACCCCTCTTCCGTCGGCGGAAGCCGCGCGCCGGCGGACGTTCGCCATTATCAGCCACCCCGACGCGGGCAAGACGACGCTGACGGAGAAGTTCCTGCTCTACGGCGGCGCGCTCCAAGAGGCCGGCGCGGTGAAGGCGAGAGGGGAGCGACGACGGGTCACCTCCGACTGGATGGCGCTCGAACAGAAGCGCGGCATCTCGATCACCTCGACGGTGGTGCAGTTCCCCTACCGCCACGACGTGCTGAACCTGCTCGACACCCCTGGACACCGCGACTTCTCCGAGGACACGTACCGCGTGCTGGCCGCAGCCGACGCCGCGATCATGGTGCTCGACACCGCGAAGGGCATCGAGCCGCAGACCCTCAAGCTCTTCGAGGTGTGCCGCGATCGCGGGCTCCCGCTGCTCACGTTCCTCAACAAGTACGACCGCCCCGGACGCGCGCCGCTCGAACTGCTCGACGAGGTCGAGCAACTCATCGGGCTCACGCCTACCCCGGTCACGTGGCCGGTCGGGTATCCGGGCGACTTCCGCGGCGTGATCGATCGTCGTGACGGTTCGTTCACGCGCTTCACGCGCACGGCGCGGGGCGCGAGCGAGGCGCCGGAGGAGCTTGTCGACGCGGAGCGTGCCGCGGTCGAAGAGGGTCCGTCGTGGGCGGCCGCGCAGGAGGAGCTCGCGCTGCTCGACGCCGTCGGCGCCGACCTCGACGTCGAGTCGTTCCTCGCCGGGATCACCACGCCGGTCTTCGTCGGGTCCGCGCTCACCAACTTCGGCGTGCGACTGCTGCTCGACGGCGTCGTCGACCTGGCCGCCCCGCCCTCGGCTCGAGACGACGAGGACGGCAAGCCCCGTGACCTCGACGCGCCGTTCAGCGGCTTCGTGTTCAAGGTGCAGGCCAACATGGATCCGGCGCACCGCGACCGCATCGCCTTCGTGCGCGTGTGCAGCGGTCGGTTCCAGCGCGGGATGGTGGTAACCCACGGGCCGACCGGCAAGCCGTTCGCCACGAAGTACGCGCACTCGGTGTTCGGTCAGGAGCGCGAGACGGTCGAGGAGGCGTACCCCGGCGACGTCGTGGGCCTGGTGAACGCCAACGACGTGCGGGTGGGCGACACGTTGTGGGTCGACGAGGCAGTGACGTTCCCGACCATCCCGAGCTTCGCCCCCGAGCACTTTGCCGTGGCGCGGGTGCGCGACACCGGCCGGTTCAAGCAGTTTCGCAAGGGGATCGCGCAACTCGATGAGGAGGGCGTCGTGCAGGTTCTGCGCGACGAAGCGCTGGGGGACCAGGCGCCGATGCTCGCGGCCGTTGGGCCGATGCAGTTCGAAGTGGCCGTGCATCGGCTCGAGAACGAGTTCGGCGCCCCGGTCGAGCTCTCGCAGACCGGCTACACCGTGGCGCGTCGCACCGACGCGGAGTCCGCGCCGGCGCTGCGATCGATGCGCGGCGTGGCGGTGATGGCGAAGTCGGACGGCTCGCTGCTGGCGCTCTTCGAGAGCCCGTACTGGCTGCAGCGCGTCGAGAGCGAGCAGCCCGAGTTGACCCTGTCACGACTGGTGGCCGAGGGGTAGGGCACCGGGCCATGCCAAAAATGACTCCTTTTGGCCATGGTTCCGGGACGGGAAATTCGGGATGCTGCGCAAATGGGACGCAGTGCTCGGAAGGGGCAGCGATGACGTCGATCTTGATGATCCTCGGGGCGTGGCTGCTGCTGAGCCTCCCGCTGTCGGTGGTGCTCGGGTTCTCGTTCCGCAGTGG
>DASZHU010000203.1:0-22622 GCA_035937605.1 Acidimicrobiales bacterium
CGGTCGAGTCGCAGGTGCCGCTGATCCTCGACCTGGTCGGTCTCTCGGACAAGTCCAGGAGTCTGCCCGGTGAGCTCTCGGGCGGCGAACAGCAGCGCGTCGCCGTCGCCCGCGCCTTCGTGAATCGGCCGCTGATCCTGCTGGCCGACGAGCCGACCGGCAACCTCGATCCGACGACCTCAGTGGGCATCATGCGCCTGCTCGACCGCATCAACCGCACCGGAACCACCGTCGTGATGGCCACCCACGACCGCAGCATCGTCGACACCATGCGCCGGCGAGTCATCGAGCTCGATCGTGGGGTGATCGTGCGCGATCAGTCCCGCGGCGTGTACGAGTAGGAGGGGAGCGATGGCACTCAAGGTCGACTACGTGGTGCGCGAGACCGGCACCAACCTGAAGCGCAATCTCACGTTGTCGTTCGCGACGATGGTGACGATCGCGATCGCGCTCACGCTCGTCGGTGCGGCCCTGCTGATGAAGCAAGGGGTCGCAAAGTCGAATGTGCGCTTCCACGGCGACATCCAGACGATCGTCTACATGAACGCCACCGCGTCCCAGGACCAGATCGACGCCGTGAAGCGGTCGCTGCAACAGAACCCTCACGTCGGCTCGATCAGCTACCTGGATCACGACGCCGCGTTCAAGGAGTTCCAGCAGTTGTTCTTCGATCAGGAGGCGATCAAGAACAGCCTGACTCCCGCCGAGACGCCGACGAGCTACAAGATCAAGTTCAACGGTGACGCGAACGCCGCGGTCGTCCAGTCGCTCAAGGACCAGTTCATTAAGTTGCCCGGTGTGTACGACGTGATCGCGCCGAGTGACCAGGTGCGTCGCCAGGAAGACAGCTTCGCGAAGTTCAGCAACTTCGCACTGATCATCGCCCTGATCGTGGGCGTCACCTCCCTCGTGCTGATCGTCAACTCGATCCGCATCGCGATGTTCGCCCGGCGACGTGAGATCGAGGTGATGAAGCTCGTGGGGGCGACGAACTGGTTCATCCGGGTCCCGTTCATGGCCGAGGGCCTCGTGCAGGGCATGCTCGGGAGTGCGATCGGGATCGGTACCGTCGCCGCGTTGCGGTCGTGGATGTTGCCGACGCTCGTCTCCGGTGGCGGCATCTGGACGGGCTTCCATGTCGATGTGTCCGATTTGCGAGGCACGTCCTACGTCCTGATCATCGCCGGTGGTCTGGTGGGCATCTTCGGGTCGGCCGTCGCCGCCACGAGGTTCCTGGACGTCTAGGAGCACAGCCCTCAAACTCGCCTCGGGAGCGACCGATACCCGAGGGAGAAACCGGAGGTCCGTAGGCGATGCCTTCAGCGGTGGTGTGTGACGACGATCAGATGACCCGCCAGGTACTGCGCGGGCTGCTGACCGACGCGGGGTTCTCCGTCGTAGGCGAGGTCGACATGGCAGTCGCGGCACTCGACCTGGTGAGTGTCACCCGACCCGACGTGCTCGTGCTCGACGTGAACATGCCGGGCCTGTCGGGTATCGACATCATCCGCGATGTTCGAGAGCGCACACCGCAGACCGAGATCATCGTCGTGTCCTCCTATGACGTCGACCATCTGGACGAGACGGAGCTCGACGTCGCGGCGGTGATGTCGAAGTCGGATCTCGTGCGCTTCGACGAGGTGCTGTCCGCGGTGATGACCGAGCGGGGTCCCGCGAGCTCGACCTGACCGACCCCGGCGCGGGGCGGGCATGATGGCCACATGGAGTACTCCGAGATCGACTACGCGGTCGACGATCGTGTCGCCACCATCACCCTCGACCGCCCGGACCGGCTCAACGCGTTCACGTATCAGATGCATGTCGAACTGATCGACGCGTTCGACCGCGCCGACGACGACGACGCCGTGAGGGCGGTCGTGGTCACCGGTCGCGGCCGCGGGTTCTGTGCCGGAGCGGATCTCGGCGCCGCGGGCGGGAGCACCTTCGACCACACGGAGCTGCTCGCCACCCAGAAGCAGCACCGCGACGAGGGTGGGCTGGTGTCGTTGCGAATCTTCGAGTGCACGAAGCCGGT
This sequence comes from Acidimicrobiales bacterium, assembly GCA_035937605.1. GTDB lineage: Bacteria > Actinomycetota > Acidimicrobiia > Acidimicrobiales > JACDCH01 > DASUCS01. Next base: position 2,036 of record DASZHU010000203.1, read on the forward strand.
CCTCGCGGCGATCAACGGTCCGGCCGTCGGCGTGGGCGTCACGATGACCCTGCCGATGGACATCCGGCTTGCCTCCGACGTCGCCCGCTTCGGCTTCGTCTTCGCGCGTCGTGGCCTCGTGCCAGAGGCGGCCTCGTCGTGGTTCCTTCCGCGCGTCGTGGGCGTCAATCGCGCTGCGGAGTGGACGTACACCGGCCGGGTGTTCCCGGCGCAAGAGGCGCTCGATGCGGGCCTCGTGCGGTCGGTGCATCCCGCGGACGAGTTGCTGCCGGCCACCTACGCCATCGCGCGCGAGATCGCGGACAACACGTCGGCGGTGTCGGTCGCGCTCACGCGTCAGATGCTGTGGCGCATGCTCGGCGAGCCGCATCCGATGGCCGCGCATCGGCTCGACTCGCGCGGCATCGACTACATGGGCGCGTCGGCTGACGCACGCGAGGGTGTGACGTCGTTCCTCGAGAAGCGCCCCGCCGCCTTCACGATGCGGCCGAGCCGCGACATGCCCGACTACTACCCCTGGTGGGAGGAGCCGGAGTTCAGTTGAGGGCTGCCTTCAGCGCCGCGATCGACAACGCGATCGCCTCGTTGGCGCCTTCGGTGATCGAGCCCAGGGGGTAGAAACCGTGGATCTGACCGTCGAAGCGACGGAGCGTCACCGGAACTCCGGCGTCCTTCAGACGCTCGGCGTAGGCCTCGCCTTCGTCGCGCAACGGATCGAACTCGGCGGTGATGACCAGCGCGGGCGCAACACCAGTCAGGTCGTCGGTGTAGAGCGGAGACACACGCGGGTCCTTCGGGTCGGTCCCGCCGGTCAAGTAGTGACCCGTGAACCAGACCATTGACTCCTTGGTGAGGAGGTAGCCCTCACCGTTCTCGTCGATCGACGCGGACGACAGCGTGAGATCGGTGGCCGGATACACGAGCAGTTGGAAGCGCAGCGGTATTCCGTTGTCGCGCGCGTGCAGCGCGGTGATGGCGGACAGGTTGCCGCCGGCGCTGTCGCCGCCGAGCGCGATGCGAGAGCGGTCACCGCCGATCTCCGCGGCATGGTCGATGATCCAAGCGAGGGCCGCGACGCAATCATCTGGCCCGGCGGGGAAGGGATGCTCCGGCGCGAGGCGATAGTCGAGGGAGATGACGATTGCATCGGTGCCGATCGCGAGCTTGCGGCACGTGCGATCGGCCGTCTCCAGATCTCCGATGACCCAGCCGCCGCCGTGGATCCAGACGAGGATCGGTCGAGCGCCCCCGGAACCGGTCGCGTAGAGCCGCGCCGCCACGCCGCCCACCTCGATGTCCTCGACGCGCTCGAGTGGCGCCGGGTCGCCTTCGAGCACGGCGAGCATCCGGATCATCTCTCGAGCCTGCTCGACGCCGGCTTGCTCCAACGTTGGGCCGCCCGCCTCGGCGAGCTGGTCCAACATCGTCTGGATGGCTGGATCGACGGGCATGACCGGTCTCCTCTAGATCACGTTGATGTTGTCGGCGACCGCGGCGGCCAGGTGGGTGTCGCCGCCGAGAACCACGTCGTAGTCGCGCCACGGTCGGCGCTGTGTTCCCCAGATGACGAAGTCGTGCGACGACGATCGGATCGTGGCCGCGGGTTTGCCGTCGCCGCCGACCATGAGCGATCGCGCGCCCGGGCCCGTGATCTCGATGAGCACCGGAGCCGTCGCGACCTTGGCCAGGCCTTCCTCGCACATTTGCGGGACGCCCGCGAGCATCCACTCGATCGTGGGAGCGAGGCGGAGTTCGTCGGCGGGAGGCGCGACACGGTCGATCGGACCGGTCGGCTTGAGAATGTCGACGTGGAGGTGGCAGTAGTGGTCGAACGCGAACGCGTTCGGCACGAGATGCATCGGATGGGTACCCAGGTTCTTCATCGGTATGGGTGTCGATGCCAGTGGCTCCCGTTGGAGCCCGACGAACGCCTCGATGGCCTGCGCGCTGATCGTTTCGTAGTCCGCGAGCACCTCCGCGGTCGTCCAGCCCTTGCGGGTCGCGACACCGAGCTCCATGTCCTGCTCGACGTCCGGGCTGTCGCCCGCCGGTACCGAAGCAGGGTCGACGACCTGGCGCAGACCCATGGTCATGTGGCTGAGCACGTCCTGCACCCGCCAGCCGTCGCAGTCGCTGGCCGCCGTCCATTCGTCAGCCGACAGGCTGCGGGCGACAGCGAGCACGTCCTCTCGCTCGGCCCGGAGCGCGTCGACAGCCGCTTCGCTCATGCCATTCCCCTCGAAAACCGGTTGACCGGCCTCATCCGATCGGCGGATCCTATGGCGTCGCATCTCGTCGAGCGAAGGAGGCCGAGTCCCATGACTGTCGTTGCTCGCCTTCGCCGGCTTTCGCGCCTCTGACGCTCTCGCTTTCCTGAGCCGCGCGCCGCCGGCGGAGCTTCATCCGTCCGTCTCCGATCAAGGAGCAATGCATTGGCGCGCGCCATCCCCGACTGGGTCATCACCGAGGACTTCGACGACATCGACCTCGGCGTCATCGCCACCGGCAAGGAGGCAGAGGTAGGGCTCGTCGAGCGCGTCGCGCACGCTGGCGATCGATCCCACCTGCTGGCTCGCAAGCGCTACCGACCGCGCAAGGTGACACAGAAGGGCGAGCTGCAGGCGCTGGGTTTCGAGCGAGCGCCGACGTTTCGCAACGACATCGTCTACCGCGACGGCCGCAACTACGGACGCCGCAGCCGTGATCGTCGCGCCGTCGAGACGATGACGAACTACGGCAAAGAGCTTGTCAAGCAGAAGTGGCTCGGCCACGAGTACGAGGTGATGCTCGCCGTGTGGGACGCCGGCGCGTCCGTGCCGTACCCGATCGGTTACGCCGACGACGGCGGCCTGCTCCTCGACTACATCGGCGTGGAGTCACAAGCGGCGCCGCGGCTCGCCCAGGCGCGGCTCTCGAAGCTCGAGCTCGTCGACGCGTGGTCGCAACTCTGCGAGAGCCTTCGGCGCGTGACCGAGGCGGGTTACGTGCACGCCGACCTGTCGGCCTACAACTCGCTGTGGTGGGAGGGTCGCTTGTGGCTGATCGACTTCCCGCAGGCGGTCGATCTCGTACAGAGCCCGCACGGGTTCGAGCTCTTGCACCGCGACGCGTTGAACGTGAGTCGCTGGTTTGCGTCGAAGGGCGTGGAGGCCGACGGCGAGCTGCTCTTTGCAGAGCTGTTGTCCGTCGCGTTCTAGCTGGGTTCTCGGTTCCCCGTGAGTTGGACGGTGCTCTTCAGGTAGCCGCCCGCGTCGCGCACCCGCTCGCTCCACGGCTCGATGATGCGGATGAGCTCGTCGAAGTCGTCGCCGAGGGCCTCGATGGTGGGCCGCATCTGCAGATCGGTCGCCAGCTCGACGTCTGCTCGTGCCGCCCGACCTGCGTCGGTGAACTGGCCTCCGTCGAAGAAGCCACGGGCGGCGAGACGTGCGTCAGCCGCATCGAGTTGGGCGTCGCTCCACGCGCGGCTGCGCACGTAGGTGCGGGGAGGTACGCCCCAGAACAACTCGGTCATCAAGCCGATCTCCGTGGCGTCGAAGCCCGCCACGGTCCACGCCGCGGTGTGGGCGTCGCCGCGGTATTCGCGGAGCTGGTCGCACTGCCACCAACAGTCGCCGACGGGATCGCCGGGCGCCCCTTGCGACAACACCCCACCGAAGAGTGGCTTTCCCTCCGGCCGCAGGGGCGCCACAGCCTGGGCGAGGAGCTCGTTGGCGCGATCGATGCCATCGGGCTTCTCGCTCAGTATGCGGACCAGCTGCGCGACCGCGCCCCGCGTGCGGGCGGCACAGATCGTCTCGGCGTCGGTCAACGTCCAGCCCTGGTCGACGCAGGGCACGACGATCTCGGGATTGAACACCGCGAAGGCCGCCGCCACGACCTCACCGGTGACCTGTCCCATCACCGACCCGCGACTCGTGAAGTAGGCGGGCCCGTCGGGTAGCGCGACGCCATCGACGGCGCCGGGACTGGCGCTGAAGCCAAGTGCTTCGTACTCCGCGTGGCACTCGGGGGAGAAGTACACCTGCCCGGTTACCGGCTCGATGGTGTTGGCCAATCGGCGGGCGCGTTCGCTCACTTCTTCGTCTCGTAGCACGGCGGGATGGTATGCCCTTCGGGTGCGACGGGCCTCCTCTGCCACGGCGCCGGTGGTGGCCCCGACTGCGACGACGCTCGAGATCGTCCTGCTCGGCGTTTCGGTGATCGCGGCGTCGACGTCGGGACCGTTGGTCCGTGAGGCCGACGCGCCGAACATGGCGATCGCGTTCTGGCGGACCGCGTTGGGCGGCGTGATCGTTCTCGGGTTCACGTTGGTGCGAAGCCGCCGCGAGCTGCGGGGTCTGACGCGCGACCAACGGCGCACCGCGATCCTCGCGGGCGCGATCCTCGCGGTGCACTTCGGCACGTGGGTACCGAGCCTCGCGTTCACCTCTGTCGCATCGTCGGTGGCGCTCACCTGCACGCAGCCGGTGTGGGCGGCGGTGATGGCCCGGGCTCGGGGCGAGCACATCCCGAAGGGGGCGTGGGCGGGTATCACCGTCGCGCTGGTCGGCGCCGTCGTGCTGACAGGGGTGGACTTCTCGTTGTCGACTCGGGCGCTGTTCGGCGACGGGCTCGCGCTCGCGGGCGGGATCTTCGCCGCCGCCTACGTGACCGTCGGATCCGACGCCCGCCGGAGCATGTCGACCGCGGCGTATACGTCGGTCTGTTACCCGGTCGCCGCCGGCGTGTTGCTCGTGGCGTGTGCCGTCGGGCGGCAGCCGCTGGCGGGCTACTCGGCGCACACGTGGTGGGTGATCGTCGCGATCACCGTCGGCCCCCAGCTCCTCGGCCACTCGCTCGTGAACCGCGTGCTGCGAGCGATCAGCGCGACCGTCGTGTCCGTCGCGATCCTCTTCGAGATCGTCGGCGCGACCCTGATCGCCTGGTGGTGGTTCGGCGAGGCGCCGTCACCCGGCGCCTACCCGGCCGCCGCGCTCATCGGGACCGGCGTGATCCTCGTCGTCCGATCGCTCAACGCACTCGCGCCCCCGCTGGAGTGACCGAGACGAGCGAGCCGCCGCTGGGGCCCAGGCGGCCGCCGGACCGCACGTACGAGCGAGCCGCGGGCGAGTGAGTTCGTGTCGAAGCTAAGCGGCGGGGACGGCGATGTCGGTGCGGATGACTTCCAGCACCTCGACCGGTCCACCGAAGCGTTCTCGTCCCGTGCAACCGGCCGACCGCTCGGCCGACAGCGCATCCGTGGCAGTGACTTCGATCGCTGCGATGCGACCGGAGGGCAGCACATCTACGACGCAGAGGTATGTCTTCATCGCCCCGATCCTCATTCTCTAACTCGGTTCTAGGATCGGCGTTTTCGGCGAAGAGCTTGAGGGGACGATTCGGGCGCCCGGCGGCTCGGGCATCGGACGTCCGAAGTAGAAGCCCTGTGCCTGGTCGCAACCGAGCTCACGCAACCGGTCGGCCTGTGCGCGTTGCTCGATGCCCTCCGCCACGGTGGTGACGCGCAGCACCTGCGCGAGATGCAGGATCGCCTGCACGAAGCACGCGCCCTCGACATCGACCGCGACGCTGTCGGTGAACGACTTGTCGATCTTCAACACGTCGACCGGGAAGCTGCGCAAGTAGCTCAACGACGAGTAGCCCGTGCCGAAGTCGTCGATCGCGATGCAGACGCCGATCTCCTTCAGCGCGTTCAGTTGCGACACCGCGCACTCGGTGTCTTCCATCAACACGCTCTCGGTGATCTCGAGGGTGAGTCGTCCTGGCTCGATCCCGGTCGACTCGATCGCCCCGCGCACCACGTCGACGAGGCCGGGGTCGAAGAGCTGCCGGGCGGACAGGTTCACACTCAGGTCCAGCGGCTGTCCGCCGTCACGCGGCTGCCACTGCATCGCCGCCGCGCAGGCCTCGCTGAGCACCCATGTGCCGATCGGGATGATGAGACCCGTGTCCTCGGCCGTCGGGACGAACTCCATCGGCGGCACGAGCCCCCGAGTCGGATGCTGCCAGCGCAGTAGCGCTTCGTAGCCGACGACCTCGTTCGAGGCCAGCGCGACCAGCGGCTGGTAGTGCAGCCTCAGCTCGTCGCGCTCGATCGCCACGCGCAGCTGGCCTTCCATCTCGAGCCGGGCGAGGGCGGCGTCGTGCATCGCGGACTCGAACACCCGCCACGTCCCCGTGCCGCTCGACTTCGCCGCATACATCGCGGCATCGGCGTTGCGCACGAGCTCGTCTGCCGTCACGTCCCCACCGCGGTGCCACACGATGCCGACGCTGGCTCGGATCACGACGTCGCGCCCCGAGACGTCGAACGGCGCGCGCAGCTCGTCGATGATCCTGCCGGCGAGGCCGGTGGCCTCGGCCAGGTCGCCGACGTCCTCGACGAGGACGACGAACTCATCGCCGCCGAGCCGCGCCGCCGTGTCGCCCGGCCGCAGACACCGCACGAGCCGCTGGCCAACCGCGATGAGCAGCTCGTCGCCCGTGCTGTGGCCGAGGCTGTCGTTGATCGTCTTGAACCGGTCGAGGTCGAGCAGCAGCACCGCGAGCCCGCGTCCCGACGGCCGTCGCACCTTGAGCGCGTGCTCGACACGATCCGTGAAGAGCGGCCGGTTGGCCAGGTTCGTCAGCGGATCGTGGAAGGCCTGATGCCGGAGCTGCTCCTCGAGCGCATTCTGCTCGGTCACGTCGTGCACATCCACGAGCACGGCCTCGCGTCCGGCGAAGGTCAACGGATGTGACGTGATCTGCACGTCGATCAGGCGGCCGTCCTTCAGCCGGTGCCGCCAGGTGCCGCCGTTCGACAGCGTCGGTTGCAGATTCCGGATCGTGGTCATGAGCGCCGGCACGTCTTCCGGCGGGCGGATGTCGACGACCCGCATCGCGAGGAACTCGTCGCGCGTGTAGCCGTAGTGCCGCAACGCGGCCTCGTTCACCTCGAGAAAGTGCAGCGTCTTTAGATCCCAGACCCACATCGGGCGCGGGTTCGCGGCGAACAGCATCCGGAACGTCGTCTCGCTGTCGCTCAGGGCCTGCGCCGCTTGCCTCTCCCCGGTCACGTCGTGGCTGTTGCACACGAACGCATTGACGCTGGGCACGTGGAGCAGACTGCGGATGGCCGTCGAACACCAACGCCACGAGCCGTTCGCATGTCGCACGCGCACTTCGACGCGAACGACCGAGTCCGGATGCTGGCGCAGGTGGGCCATCCCCTCGGCGAGCACGCGCCGATCGTCCGGGTGCACGCGATCGCTGGCGAACGTGCCCACACGCTCGTCCGGTCGGTAGCCCAGCACATCGGTGATGGGAGGGCTCTCGTAGGTGATCATGCCGTCTTCGTCGACGACGGTGATCACGTCGGTGGCGTGCGCGACGAGCGCTCGGAACCGATCCTCGCTCGTTCGGATGCGCCGCTCGCCCTCCCGCACGCGTGCCGAGACCCACGCCACCGTCTCGCCCATCAGGAGGATCGCGGGGACGGCGTAGGCGGTGGAGTTGATCCCCGAGGCGCTGTCGCCGCCCACGATGACCAGCGGCGCGAAGTAGGCGACGGTCAGCAGCGGTGCGAATCGGATCGACATGCCGGGCCGGTGGCCGAGGCCCAGCCAGACGAAGATGATCATGTAGAAGAGCCCGTACCGGAAGCCGTCCGCGTGTGCCGCGACGTTGTGGGCCACGACGCAGGCCAGCGCAATGGGCATCAGCCAGAGGGTTGCCGAGCGTCGCCAGCGCTGCCAAGGGAGCAGCCCGATGATGACGCCCGATCCCAGCGCCAGGGCGGCAACACCTTCCATCGCAAGGCGGCTCGAGCCCGGTGTGGGCGGTAGCAGCGCCGACCCCAGCCCCACGAGCGCGCCACAGAGGAGGAAGAGCGCGCTCGACAGTCGCCCGAGCGCCCGGGGCGAAAGGAACCCTTCGATCCCCATCCATCGGCCGGGTCACCCCGGACATGACCCCGCCGGGAGCATCCTTTCGATGATTATCGTGCTGCAACAGTGCAGGCGCTGCTCGAGCGAGACGGTTACGCGATCCTTCCGGATGTCCTGGACGGGGCCGAGCTGCAAGCCGTCCGGGACGCGCTGGCCCCACACTTCGCCGAGGGCTATCGGGGCCGCAACCCGTTCGAGGGTCACGACACCCAGCGCGTGTACTGCCTCGTGGCGAAGTCGCGGGCCTTCGATCGGCTCATCCTCGACCCTGACGTGCTCGACGTGGCGGGCAAGGTGCTCGGACCCAACTTCCTGCTCACCGCGACGCTGGCCATCAAGCTCGAGCCGGGAGAATCCGCGCAGGACTTCCACACCGACGACGTCTTCTACGGCGTGCCGAGGCCCCGCCCGCCGTTCGCACTCAGCACCCTGTGGGCGATCGACGAGTTCACGCACGACAACGGCGCGACGCTGATCCGTCCGGGCAGCCACCGGTGGGGCGACCGTGCGGGACGTGATGACGCGTCGAACGTCGTCACGGCCACGATGACGCCGGGATCGGTGCTCCTGTATTACGGCACGCTGGTCCACGCCGGCGGCGCGAACAACTCCTCGGCCGATCGGCTCGGGATCTCGATCCAGTACTGCACCGCGTGGGCACGACAGCAGGAGAACTTCATGATGGCCATCGGCGTGGAGGGCGCCCGCGAATTGCCGCCTCGGCTACAGGAGCTGATTGGCTACAGCATCCATCCACCGTTCATGGGGATGATCGACGGGCGCCATCCGCGCAAGCTACTGGCACCGCAGGGGGAGACGCATGGCTGAGCTCAAGGTGGAGATCGATCCTGCGGACGCCGGGTTTGACGCGGCACGGCTCGCCCGCATCGACGCGCACTTCGCCCGGTACGTGGACGACGGTCGTCTACCTGGCTGGCTGATCGTTGTGAGCCGGGGCGGGCAGATCGCGCACGTGTCGACCTACGGGCAACGCGACATCGAAGCCGGGCTGCCACTCGAGATCGACACGCTCTTTCGCATGTACTCGATGACGAAGCCGGTCACGTCGGTCGCGGCGATGATGCTCTACGAGGAGGGTGGCTTCGAGCTGAAGGACCCTGTGCACGCATTCATCCCGTCGTTCAAGGACGCGCGCGTCTTTCGAGCAGGGTCTGCGCTCGCACCGGTGACGGAACCCGTCACCGAGCCGATGCGCATCTGGCATCTGCTCACGCACACCTCGGGTCTGACCTACGGCTTCCACCATGCGCATCCGGTCGATGCCATCTACCGGGCTGCCGGCTACGAGTGGGGTTCGCCGCCGGGCAAAGACCTTGCGCAGTGTTGCGACGACTGGGCGGGGCTGCCGCTCGTGTTCCAGCCCGGCACGGAGTGGAACTACGGCGTCAGCACCGACGTTCTCGGGCGCGTGGTCGAGGTTGTGAGCGGCCAGAGCCTCGCCGAGTTCTTCCGGACGCGCATCTTCGCGCCGCTGGGTATGAACGACACGGCGTTCCATGTGGACAAAGCCGAGCGGCACCGGCTGGCGGCGCTCTATGCGCCATTGCCCGATCGACGCGCCGTTCGCTTCGACGCGCTGGGCAGCGTGGCGACGTCGCCTCCGGCGTTCTTGTCGGGGGGCGGCGGCCTGATCGGCACAGCCGCCGACTATCACCGGTTCACGCAGATGCTCGTGCGTGAGGGCGAGCTCGACGGAGTCCGACTCCTCGGCAACCGCACGCTGCGCTACATGGCCCGCAACCACCTGCCGGGAGGCGCCGATCTGGAGTCGTTCGGGCGACCGCTGTTCGCGGAGACCACGTTCGACGGTGTCGGGTTCGGTCTCGGGTTCTCGGTGGTCGACGACAACGTGAAGACGAAGGTGCTCTCGAGCGTCGGCGACTTCGGATGGGGTGGCGCCGCGAGCACCGCCTTCTGGGTAGACCCGGCCGAGCAGCTGACCGCGCTCTTCCTCACCCAGTTGATCCCGTCGAGCACGCATCCCATCCGGCCACAGCTGAAGCAACTCGTGTACCAGGCGCTCGTCGATTGAACGTGACGCTCACGTTCGACAACGGTCCATGGCCGGGCGTGACCGAGCCGGTGCTCGACACACTCGCCGCTCGCGGCGTGCGTTCGACGTCACTCTCTTCGTTTGCTCATGAGGGCTTCGGGAGTTGGGACATGAACTGGTTGAGGTCGAAGTAGTCGCGCCAGGCGGCGATCTTGCCGTCGACCACCTCGAACGTTCCCATCACCGGGAGCTCGATCGTGACCGTCGGTGTGACGAAGGCATCGACCCGCTCCGTGAGCACCACGTTGCCCGCTGCCGCGATGTGGTGGACCCGGAACTCGATGGTGTCGACGCCGGTGGTGAACCCGGCGATCGTTCCGCGTATCGCGTCCGTGCCAGACACGGGCGCGATGGGGATGTTGTGGTACACCGCGTCGTCGGCGAAGAACGCCATGATGGCGTCGAGGTCACCCTTCGCCCAGGTCTCGCAGAAGTCACGCACGACGTCGATCGGGTCAGCCATGGCCCGACCCTATCGATATGCGGACGCCTGGATGTTGAAGAGCTCGGAGTACTGGCCGCCGTTCGCCATGAGCTCTTCATGGCTGCCCACCTCCACCAGTCGGGCGCCGTCGAGCACCACGATGAGGTCGGCCATGCGCACCGTGCTGAACCGGTGCGAGACGAGGATCGTGACGCGCCCGTCCTCACCCTCGCGCCGAGCGCCCGATGCATACCGCTCGAACAGCGCGTGCTCGGTCTCGGCGTCGAGTGCGGCGGTGGGCTCGTCGAGCACGAGCAGCAGGGGCTCGTCGCGCATGAACCCGCGCGCCAGCGCGAGCTTCTGCCATTGCCCGAAGGAGACCTCGACGCCGTCGGGCCACGTCTGGCCCAGCTGGGTCTCGAGCCCTGCGCCGAGCCGGTCGATCACGTCGTCGGCGCCGGCCCGCCCGACCGCCACCGCAACGGCGGGTTCGTCGTCGAATCGCGGCACGTCGCCGAGGCCGACCGAGTGGCGCGCCCGGAACTCGAAGCGGAAGAAGTCCTGGAACGCGCCGGACAGGCGGTCCCGCCAGCCCTCCGCGGGGAAGCGGCGCAGCGGCTCGCCGTCGACGAAGATCGCACCGCTCGTCGGTTCGTAGAGCTTCGCGAGGAGCTTTACGAGCGTGGTCTTGCCCGCGCCGTTCTCGCCGACGATCGCGACGACCGCTCCGGCCGGGAGAGTGAAGGACACGTCCTCGAGCACGAGCCGTTCGGTGCCGGGGTACGCGAACGAGACGTGGTCGAGCGTGATGCCCTCCTCCAAGCGCGCCGGCACTTCGAGGTCTTCGTGCGCGGTGAGCGATGCGGCGTAGTCCTCGAGCCATGCGAGACGGCGCGACCCGTCCATCCAGATGCCGCGCAGGAAGCCGATTTCGCCGACCGTCGCTCCGATGTATTGCGACAGCCGTGCGCCGGCCGCGAGCACGAGCAGTACGTCGCCGGCCGGCGAGTCCAGACCGCTGGACACGAACACGATCGCGGCGACGTACGCACTGCCGAACACCGCCCACGCCAACGCGTGCCACACCGCACTGGCCCAGCGCGTCGCCGCGACGTCGCCGTACCAGCGCTCCCACGAGTCGCGTCGCTCCGTGGCGAGGCGTGGGCCGATGCCGGTGACTCGTACCTCCTTGCCGGGAGGCGCGGTCGTGGCGGTCGTGAACAGGTGGCGCGCCAGGCGCTTGGCGGACGCGCCTCGCTCCTCGGCATCGCGCTCGACGATCGGTCGCCAACTCGACGTGAGCACCGTCGGTAGGGCGAACAGCGCGAGGAGCACGAGCACAGGGTGGATCGAGGCGAGCAGCACGACGGTGATCCCGAGGCGCAGGATCCAGCCCGCGGTCGAGAACACGGACATGTACATGTGGTCGAGCACGAAGATCTGGTCTCGCAACACCGACAGGCGGTCGAGGTAGTCAGGCCGCTCCTGGTGGGCGATCGTCGCGACCGACGCCTGGAGCTTCGCGACGTGCGACTCGAGCGCGATCGTCACCTTGTCCCGGAAGCGGCGTTGCACCCGCGTCGAGACCGTCGTGAGGAACCACGTGGCAGTTGCGGACGCGCCGAGCCCGATCGCCGCCAGCTGCACCTGGCCCTTGTCGCCGTGGAGCACGCCGTCGCCGAGCACCTTGAGCCACACCGCGAGCAGCGCGTCGGGGAGCGCGGCGAGCAGTGCCAGCAGGAACGCGACGAGCATGAGCGCCGGCTCGTGCTGGTAGCCGAGCCGGCACAGCCGCCACATCGAACGCAACGCCGGCGGCAGCTCGGTGTCGGTCGACGGCATGGGATCACGCGAGGACATCGAACACCATCTCTTCTTCGCCTTCGACGGCACCGCCGGTCGTGAAGCGCTTGGCCTGCAGGTCGAACATCGTGAAGTAACGACCGCCGCGGGCCATCAGCTCGTCGTGCGTGCCGAGCTCGACGACCTTGCCGTGCTCGAGCACACAGATGCGGTCCGCCTGCCGCACGGTGGAGAAGCGGTGGGAGATCAAGATCGTCGTGCACGAACGGGTAGCAGCGAGGATGCGATTGAAGATCTCGGCCTCTCCACGCACGTCGAGCTGTGCGGTCGGTTCATCGAGCAGCACGACACCGGCGCCGAGCTCCACCGCACACAACGCCCGGGCCAGCGCCACCCGCTGCCACTGGCCTCCCGACAGATCGGTGCCGTGCTCGTAGCCGCGGGCGAGGACGGTGTCGAGCCCGGCGAGGTGTTCGGCTCCCGCCTCCCGCAATGCCGCCAGCACGACGTCGTCGGGCGCACCGGCCGGTGCCACGTTGTCGCGCATCGTCAGCTCGAACCGAATGAAGTCCTGGAACACCGCGGTGATGCGGGCGCGCCACGACGCGAGGTCGAACTCGCGGACATCGATGCCGTCGATCTCGATCGCCCCCGCCTGCGGGTCGTACAGCCGGCACAGCAACTTCGCCAACGTCGTCTTGCCGGCGCCGTTCTGGCCCACGATCGCGATCGACGACCCGGCCGGAATCGTGAGGTCGAAGCCCTGGAGCACGGGCCCACCGCCGGGGTAGGCGAACGTGAGATCGCGGAAGCGGATGTCGCGAGCCGGCAGGTCGCGGGCGGATCGCTCGCCCGATGCGAGCGCACCGGCCGGGGCCATGGCCGACTCGAGCCGTAGCACCGCGGCCACCGGCGCCGCCGATCCGTCGAGCGCCCAGTTCAGGCCGCCGAACGCGATCATCGACGTGCCGATCGCAGCCTGCGCGTACACGACCGCGGGGCCGAGACCGAGGCGCCCGTCGGAGGCCGCGTTGGCCAGCGACCACATCACGGCCACGTTGGCCGCGGTGACGATCACGAGGCTCGTCAGCACGGACTTCTCGCGCAGGCGGGTCGCCTCGTACTGCAGACGGTGCAGCGTGGTGCGGCGATCGATGAAGCGGTCGATCGTCCAATCCTTCAGGCCGAACAGGCGCAGCTCCTTGGCCGCGGGAGGGTCGACGGCGATGCGGTACGCATAATCTGCGTCGCGCTGTGCGGCGCGCACGTTGTCGGTGTTGCGATCGCGCCAAACGGCGCTCTCCTTCAGGAGCCAGTGGGTGGCGAGCCAGCCGCCGCCGAGGACGATCGGCGCCCACCACGCGAAGCCGAACAGCACGAGCGCCGACGCCACTCCTCCGACCATCTGCACGAGACCGTCGGCGATGAAGTCCATCGAGATGTAGAGCGGAGGCCCGGTCATGCCGGCATCGAACTCGCGGGCGACCGTGAGATCGTTCGTGAGGTTGGGGTCCTCGAGGTGGCCCATACCGGGGGGTTGGACGCATGCGTCGGTGAGCCGGTCGTAGAGCCAGGCCGCGGTGCGGTCGCCGAGGTTCGCACTGATCGCCTTGTGGATCGGGTTCAGCACCTGCAACGCGATGAACACGATGCCGGTGAACACGAGCGGCCCGGCCAACGAGTCGCCGTGCTGGATCGCGCCGATCAGCACCCCCATCGCGATCGCGAAGGCCGCGGGCAGCGCCCCGCGCAACAACAGGACCGCCCACCACGCCGTCGCAAGGCGTCGGTCCGCCTTTGGAAGGACGCCGAAGAACTTCCACTCCTGGCGCTCGCGCAATCGGGCCATCATCGAGTGGAAGCTACTTCCGAGTCAGTAGCCGGGGCGGGGCCGAAAAAGGTCGAACCGCAGGCCCTGGTCGTCGACGCACTCCGCGTTCCCGCCCGAGTCGTAGTCGGTCACCGTCAGCACCTCACCGCCGAGCTCACGCACGCGCGTCGCCGCGGCCTCGATGTCGTCGACCCGGAAGTACAGCCTCACCTCCGTTTGCTCCTGGCCTCCGTGTACGCCGGCCGGCGGAGTGATCGACGAGATGTGGAATGAGCCCTCCTCGTGTCCCTCCGCGAAGGTCCACCCGAAGAGCCCCTCGTAGAACCGGCGGGCCCGGTCGCCGTCGCGCACCTCGAGGGTCATGTACCCGATGTCACCGAGCCGGCGGCCGGCCACGTCCTCGATCGTCGCGTCGTCGGCCTCGAGGTGTGTGCAGATGAACCAGCGATGGCCGAACGGATCGCGGAGCGTTCCCTGCCTCGACCCGTAGGCCTCGGCCAGCGGGCGCAGCGGCGTCGCGCCGTGGGCAACGGCGCGCTCGTACGTCTCGTCGGCGTCGGGTACGTAGAGCTGGAACGCGGTGCTGGATCCACCGAGCGTGTCGGGACCGAGATGGGCTTCGTCCGGGTACTCGTCCGCCAGCATCACGACCATGTCGCCGAAGCGCAGCTCGGCATGACCCACGTGTCCGTCCGGCATGACGATCGGATCGCCGAGCAGTTGCGCGTCGAACACGCGCTGGTACCAGTCGATCGCTCGATCGGCGTGCGTGCAGCAGAGGTATGGCGTCAGGGAATGAAGGCGCGCGGGCGTGTACTCACGGATCGCGGGTGCGTGACCTGGATCGCCCGAGGCGACGCCGAGTGCGCGTGCGACGCGCCGCCGAAGGTCCGCGCTGAACGACGAGCGCGGCGCGACCGGCGCGACCGGCTCGCGCAAGATCTCGAACGGATCAGTCGTCATCGGCCGTCCCTTCGGCGTAGAGCGCGCGGAACGCGTTGCGGGCGCGAACGAGCAGGGCCTCGGTAGCGTGCACCGTGCGTCCGAGCAGCTCGGCCACTTCGGGAACCGACAGGCCGTCGAGGTAGCGCAACGTCAGCGCGCTCCGATGATGCGGACCGAGCCGCGCGAGCACGGCGCGGGCTCGGGTGCGCTCGAAGCGCGCGTCGAAGTCGTCTTCCTGCACGTCGTTGTCGACGAGGCGCAGCCCACTCGTCTCGCGTGCCTGGCGACGCCAATGGTCGACGAGCTTGTGTCGAGCGACCGAGATGAGCCACGCCACCGTGAGATCGGGCACGGTGCCGCGCTGGACTGCTTGCACGGCGGCAAGAAACGTGTCGGCGGTCAGGTCCTCGGCGACGACCGGACTGCCCGCCCGAGCGCAGAGGTAGCCGTACACCTGCGGCAACGCACGGTCGTACATGTGGAGCAATGCGGGGCCCTGGTCTGGCCCGGCGGGCTGGGCATCGCTCACGTGCAGATCATCGTTCGAGCGAGCCAACTCCGACGGGTTGCGACGAGAAAATTCTCGTCGGGGCCGCTTCCGTCGCGCACGTCAAACTTCGGCGCGTCGGCGATCTCGACCTTCGGCCCACGTGAGACCCGCTTCGATATCGGTGTCGTGAGGAAGTCCGAGGATGCGTTCCGCGATGACATTGCGCAGCACCTCCGACGTTCCGCCGCCGACCGTGAGCGCGGGGCTGAACAGGAAGCCGTTCGCCCACGGCTCCCGTCTCGGCCCGACCTCCTCGGGTGCGAGCATCCCGTACGCGCCCATCATGTCCTTGCCGAGGCCGAAGCCGATCTTGCCGTGCGGGTCTTTCAGCGCTTTGCGCAGTGACGCGTCGGGTCCCGGCTTCTTGTTCACCGCCGCGGAGATCTGTCGCAGCTGATGAAACCGCAGGATCTCGCCTTGGATGTACGCATCGACGAGTCGTTGGCGCGTGATCGCGTCGACGGGTTCTGCCTTCGCGATCTCGACGAGGTCGCGCACAGTCGGTCCGTAGCCCCACTGCAAACCTTCGCGGGAGAGCGACACGCGTTCGTTGGCCAGTGTCTCCTTCGCCATCGCCCATCCACCGTTTAGCGAACCGATCAGGTTCTCGACCGGAACGTGCACGTCGGAGAAGAACACCTCGCAGAACCCGGCGTCTCCGAACCCGCCGACCATGTTGCGCAGCGGGCGGATCTCGATGCCCGGCGTGGCCATGTCCACGATGAAGTACGAGATGCCGGTGTACTTCGACGTGTCGACATCGGTGCGGGCGATGAGGATGCCGAACTTGGCGACCATCGCGAGCGAGGTCCAGATCTTCTGGCCGTTCACGACGAAGACATCGCCGTCGCGTTCGGCGCGCGTGCTGAGGCTGGCGAGGTCGGACCCGGCATCGGGTTCGGAGAACAGCTGGCACCACAGCTCTTCACCGCGGAGCATCGGCGGCAGGTAGCGCTGCTGTTGCTCCTCGCTGCCGTGCACCACGATCACCGGGCCGCAATGCCCGATGCCGATCGGGTTGAGCGGCTTGGCGACACCCGCCCGCCGCATCTCGTCGTCGACGATGAGTTGCAGCTCGGGTTCGGCGTCGAGCCCCCAGGGCTTCGGCCAGTGCGGCGTCACGAAGCCGCGGGTCACGAGCTCGTCGGCGCTGGGACGCGGGTGCTCTTCGAACCAGCGACGCACCTCGACTCTGCGGGGATCGTCCTCGTTGGGCAGGTCGATGTCCACCGGCGCGATTGAAACAGATCGGGAGGTGACCGCGGAGAACAGTCCGGCGCGGCCGGGCCCAGGTTGGGTTGTACGGCATCGGGTTATGTTCCTTGTGAACCCATGTCGGATCTGACGCCATCGCGGGATGCCACGGATCGATTGCGCGACATCCAAGCCGTCACCGACGCGGCCTTGGCTCACCTCGATGTCGAGGATCTCTTGGCCGTCCTGCTCGATCGCGTGCGGGAGATCCTGCGGGTCGACACGTCGGCCGTGCTCCTGGTCGAGACGAACGCCGACTACCTCGTGGCCACCGCCGCCCGCGGGATCGAGGAAGAGGTCGTGCAGGGCGTGCGAATCCCGCTCGGTCGCGGCTTCGCCGGCCGGATCGCGGCGGAGAAGCGGGCGGTGATCATCGACCACGTCGACCACACGACGGTGATGAACCCCATCCTTCGTGATCGCGGTATCAAGTCCATGCTCGGCGTGCCGTTGCTCAGCGGGGGCGAAGTGCTCGGGGTCCTGCACGTCGGCACGCTGCACAAGCGCGAGTTCACTGCCGAGGACGTCGACCTGTTGCAGCTCGTCGCGGATCGGATCGCGCTCGCGACGCGTGCTCGGCTCTCGGAGACCGAGCGGTCTGCAGCACTCGCGCTTCAGCACAGCCTTCTTCCCGGCAGGTTGCCCCTGGTGTCCGGCATCGAGTTCGGCGCCCGTTACGTGCCGGGCGAGGCCGAAGGGGTCGGCGGTGACTGGTACGACGTGTTCGCGCTGTCGTCCGGCGAGCTGTGCGTCGTCATGGGCGACGTCGTCGGTCGCGGGCTTCGCGCCGCGGTCGTCATGGGTCGCCTCCGCAGCACACTGCGCGCCTACGCGCTCACCACGACCGATCCGGCGAAGATCCTGTCGCTGGTCGATCGCAAGCTGCAGCACTTCGAGCCCGGCGAGATGGCGACCGTGCTGCTTGCGGTGTTCGACCTGAACCACGGCCGTTTGCTGGTCTCGGCGGCCGGACACCTGCCGCCGATCCTCGCCGGTCCCGACGGCAGTTCGACCCTTCTCGAGCTGCCGATCGACCCGCCGGTGGGTGTGCCGCACATCAGGCCGCGCCACACCACGGATCTCCCGCTACCCACCGACGCGGTGCTGTGCCTCTACACCGATGGCCTCGTCGAACGCCGGCGGATTTCGCTCGATGACCGCATCGAGATCTTGCGCGCCGTCATCAAGGTCGAGGATCCCGAGACCGTCTGCGCGTCGGTCATGGGCGCGCTGGTGGGCGCGGCGGCACCCGCAGACGACGTCGCGCTGCTCGTCGTCCGTTTCGGCGGCGCCAGCCCCGACTCCCCACTTCATCTGGACCTGCCGGCCATCCCGACGTCGCTGGCGGCCATCCGCACTTCGTTGCGGCGTTGGCTCCACGAAGCAGGCGCCACGGGCCTGGCGGTTCAGGACCTGCTCGTGGCGGTCGGAGAAGCCACCGCAAACGCGGTCGAGCACGCGTATGGACCGGCGGGTGGGTCGATGACCGTGCACGCCGAGATCGATGGACACGACGCCGTCGTGGAGGTGTCCGACGAAGGCCAATGGCGTGACCCCCGCGGGAAGGGCCGAGGGCGCGGCACGCGCATCATGCAGAACACAACCGACGTCTTCAGAGTCGAGCGAGGGTCGCGCGGAAGCGTGGTCTACCTCCGACGGCGGCTCAACCGATGACGCCGCCTGGCGTGACGATCACCGCACGATCGGACGGCGACATCGTGCTCGTCGTGGTCACTGGTGAGATCGATCTCTCGAATGCCGACTACGTCGAACGAGAGATTGCAACCGCGATCACGAACCGCACGATGCAGGCGGCTATCGACCTGTCCGACGTCGGTTACATCGACAGCGTCGGCATGCGCGTGCTGTACGCGCTCGCAGGCCGACTCGAGACCGCGCAGATCAAGTTCAAGCTCGTTGCCCCCGCGGGAAGCCCGGCGCGGCGCGTGATCGAGCTCTCCGGCCTCAGCTCGATGGTCGAGGTCGAGCCCCCGGGACCTGCTCGATGAGGTCCCACCGGTTGCCGTAAACGTCTTCGAAGACCGCGACGGATCCGTACGACTCGCGTCGCCGCGCTTCGACGAAGTGGACGCCGGCGAGCCCGATGCGAGACACGTCGAGAAGCTACGCGGTGCCGCGGCGGCCGACATCTGACGCGCCGCGCCGACGAGGCCCTCGTCCTAGGGTGCCGCAGTGATCATCGGAGTGCTCGGGCTGGGAAGAATCGGCGCGATCCACGCCGCGAACCTGGCACGGCTTCCTGATGTCGATGTGGTCGTGTACGACCCCGATGAGCTTGCCGTCGAACGAACCGGGGCGGCGTCGCCCGTACGCCGCCTACCCGATCGCGATGCGGTGTTGGGCGAGGCCGATGCCGTCGTCATCGCAACGCCGACCGCCAACCATCCCGACGATCTCGCGGCGGGAGCGGCCGCGGGCATCGCCATGTTGTGCGAGAAGCCCATCTCGCTCGACGTGGCGTCGACCGCCTCGGCCCTGCAGGTCGTGGAGCGGGCCGGCGTGGAGGTGCAGGTCGGCTTCATGCGCCGATTCGACGACGGCTTCGTGGAGATGCGCCGGCTCGTGGAGTCGGGCGACCTCGGCGACGTGTACCTGGTCCGCGCCGCGAGCCACGACCACGTTCCGCCCCCCGAGTCGTACCTCGACAGCGCCGGCAGCGTGTACCGCGACATGCACATCCACGACTTCGACGCAGTCCGTTGGCTCACCGGACGCGAGGTCGTCGAGGTGTACGCGGCGGGCTCCGTGCTCGTCGACGGCATGTTCCGCCGCCATGGCGATGTCGACACGACGGCGCTCGTGCTCGTGCTCGAGGGTGACGTCCTGGCCTCGATCACCGGTGCGCGGGCGAACCCGCTCGGCTACGACCACCGCACCGAGGTGATTGGTTCGCGCGATGCGGTGTGCGCGGGCTGGACGGAGAGGACACCCCTGCGGTCCGCAGATCCGACCGGTGTGCGCGGCGCGGTCCACCCGTATCCCGCGTTTCCGGACCGGTTCGGACCGGCCTACCGGTGCGAGGTGGAAGCCTTCGTCGCGCTCGCCCGCGGCGACGGCGACAACCGGAGCCCGGGAATGACCGCGCTCGAGGCTCTACGGGTGGCCGTCGCCGCCGACCGCTCGCTCGCCGAGCACCGCCCCGTCGCGATCCGCGAGATCACCGACCCCGAAGCCGGACGGGCCCGCGGTTGGTAGTGGACGGCGGCGGGCCTGCTGAGCCAGGTCGGTCAGCCGCCGAATCGTGTGCCCCCGATACCGGGTCACCTCCGTCCACGTGAACCGGCCGCACAGCCATCCAGTTGAAGCGACGACCCCGGTCTCGCGTGACGCGTCGTACACCGGTTGACCCTTGTGGTGCTCGCCGTCGAGCTCGATGAAGAGGCCGAGCTCGGGCCACGCCAGGTCGACCCGCGCAACGAACACGCCGTGCTGATCGTGGATTCCACGTCGGCGTGCTCGTCGGCCGTGAAAGGCCGGCGCATGCGTTTCTCCCCAAGTCCATTTCGCGCGGATCGCTGTGATCTCGCCGATTCATGCCGGGATCACGACCGAAATCGCTCACGCGTCATCTGTGGGGGAAGCCACGCCCGTGGGTGAGTGAGTTGACTGCCTACGTCTAAGGACCTGAGCGGATAGGTGCTCATTCGGCGATCCAGCGGTCGCGGTGATCGATGAGTTTGCCGACGATGAGCACGGTGGTGGCCAGGCAGAGGGCGGCGTGGCGGTGCCGGCTGCGGCGGTCGGTGTTGCGGCG
>DASZHU010000204.1:0-3277 GCA_035937605.1 Acidimicrobiales bacterium
ATCCAGAACAAGGCGAAGGCGCTGCAGGTGCTGCGCTCGCGTTTGCTCAAGCAGAAGCAGGACGAGCAGGAAGCCGAAGCATCCGAAGCGAGGCGCGGGCAGATCGGCGGCGGCGGACGCTCGGAGAAGATCCGCACTTACAACTTCAAGGAGAACCGCCTGACCGACCACCGGGTGCCCGGCCTCACGATCTACAAGCTCGACCGCGTGCTCGCAGGTGAGCTCGATGAGGTCTCCGACGCCCTCGTCCACGACGAGCAGACGCGGCGCCTCTCCGATTCGGGTGGGTGACGAGCCGACCTGGCGGCGCGTGCTCGAGGACGCGGCTGCGCTCCTCGGTGACCGCTCCGAGGCGCGCCGCCTCGTGGAGACCGCGAGCGGGCGAGAGGGCGCGGAGCTCACGGCGTTCTTGGACTCGGTGCCGACGCAGCTGGCGCTTGCGCACTGCGACTCGATGCTGGTGCGTCGGCGTGCTGGCGAGCCCCTGCAATACGTGCTCGGTGGATGGGGCTTTCGAACGCTCGACGTGCACGTCGACCCCCGTGTACTGATTCCTCGCCCGGAGACCGAGATCGTCGTCGAGCGCGCGCTGCAACTGATCGACGCGCTCGGTGCGCGCGTCGTGGTCGACCTCGGCACCGGTTCGGGCGTGATCGCGCTCTCGATCGCAGTCGAGCGTCCGGAGGTGTCGGTCTGGGCCACCGACGTGTCAACCGACGCGCTCGACGTCGCGCTCGCGAACCTTGCGGGCGCGGGGAGCGCAGCAACACGTGTGCGGCTCGAGGCAGGTGACTGGTTGGATGCACTACCGGACGAGCTCCTCGGCGCCGTCGACCTGATCGTGTCCAACCCGCCGTACGTGGCAGAACACGAGGTCCTTCCGGTGGAGGTCGGCGCGTGGGAGCCCCGAGTCGCGCTCGTTGCGGGACCGACGGGGCTCGAAGCCATCGAGCTGCTGCTGCACGACGCACCGAGCTGGCTTCGTGTCGGCGGGGGGATCGTGCTCGAAATCGGCGAGACGCAGCGCGACGCGGTGCTCGACCTCGCGTCGGGTTATGCGAATGCTGCGGTGTTCGATGATCTGGCGGGTCGCCCGCGCGTGCTCGTCGCGACGCGGTGACGCGGCCTCAGCGTAAGAACGCCAGCCAGCTGCCGAGCAGGACCGCGGCGCCGACTGCAAAACCACGCAACATCAACGTCGCGTGGCTGCTCCGGCCGAATGGTCCGATCGCGTCGATGGCATCGTCGAGCTGCTCCGTCGACGAACGCTCAGGAGCGGGCGGCGCGTGTCGCACTGGCGGCGCGGTGGGTTCAGTCGGAGCGTGAGCCGCGTCGGTCCCGACGATGCCGGGACCACCGAGCTCGACGGGACGGCGGCTCTTCGGTCCCCGCCGGCCACCGCCGTCCTCATACTCCCTCCAGACCCCGACCTCGCTCTCGACGAGCGCGCTGAAGGAGGGGCCCTGATCGGCGGCGTTCTGCTGGTCCTGCAGCCGGCGCTGGCTACCCGGAAGCATCGTGGCGCAGATGCGACACCGTTCGGCCATCGGGTCGGTGGACTTCTTGCCGCACCCGGGACACCTGATCTTCACGCTTCCCACCTGTTCCCATCGGCGCCCGCGGTCGGCGATTGAGCATCGGGGCGCCCGAGATCCGCGATCCTTGCGACCGTGCCGGCCTCGGTTTCCGTTGACCGTTCCGACGCCCTCGACCGGGCCGTGGAGGCCCTGAGGGCCGGCGGGGCGATCGTGCTCCCTACCGACACGGTGTACGGGCTCGCGGCGTTGCCTCCGTTCGTCGATCGCCTCTACGCGCTCAAGGGCCGCCCGGCGTCGGTGCCGATCGCCGTCTTGGTCGCGTCGATCGAGCAGGCGCGCTCCGTCGTCGCGGTGACGCCTGCCGCGCAACGGCTCGCGACTGCCTTCTGGCCCGGCCCGCTGACCATCGTGCTGCAGCGCGAGGCGGGCGACACGCTCGGGGTGCGGTGCCCCGCGCACGACTTCGTCCGCGAGTTGGCGCGGCGGGCCGGCGCGCTCGCGGTGACGAGCGCGAACCGGCATGGTGACGCGACGCCGATCACCGCGGCCGCGGCCGCGGCCGCCCTTGCCGGCGACGTCGCGTTGGTGATCGACGGTGGCGAGTGCGCCGGTGTCGCGTCGACGGTGGTGGATCTGACGGGCTCGAGTCTCGAGATCGTCCGAATCGGCCCGATCAGCCAAGAGGAGATCAGGTCGGTCGCGCTACGGTGACGCCCGGCGTGCCAAGGGGGGACTGATGCCGTTCCGGAAGAAGATCGATGATGGAGCAGAGCGGCTGGCCAAGATCGAACTGTTCGACGGCTTCACGCCCTCGGAGCTGGCGCGCGTCGCGGAGCTCGTCGAAGAGGTCGAGGCCGAGAAGGGCGCCGTACTGGTCGAGCAGGGCAAACCGGGAACCGAGGCCTACATCGTGGTCGAGGGCGAGGCCGCGTTCGAGGTGGCCGGCGAGCGCAAGGGAACGATCGGCCCGGGCGACCCGGTCGGCGAAATGGCGTTGATCGACAACCGCCCTCGCGTGGGCACGGTGCGGGCGATGACCCCGATGAAGCTGCTCGTGCTCGACTCGTCGCAGTTCCGCAAGCTGCTCGACGAGATGCCGAAGGCGAACCGGGCGATCATGTCGAAGCTAAGCGAGCGCCTCCGCAAGCTCGACCTCGGCTGACGGGCGAGGTCAGAAGACGAGGCCGCCGTTGCCGTCGAGGTGCGCGGGGCGACCCGCGAACTCCTCCGACGTCATCGCCTGCAACACGTCGGCGTCCTGGGTGGTGCCCCATGTTCGCCGTCCGTCCGCGAGGAGCGCAGCCGCGATGCCGTTCTCGGGCTGTCCGTCGCGGTTGTGCATTACGGTCCAGGACTCGATTGCGACCTTCCCCTCGTAGTTCTCGGGGGCGACATCGCGAGGCGTCGTACGTTGGGTCGCTTCGTCCTGCGCGTCGGTCCACTTGAACCCGCCGGTTGGCGGGTCGCTCGAGTACACGCCGATGGCATGCTTCGTGATGAAGCCGCCATTCGCGGAGCAGAGCCCATACGAGCCAGGGTCCTCGCGCAACACCTTCGCCATCGTCGCGATCGCATGCGTCACGTAGTTGTTCCACGGCCCGCCCGCGAACGAGAGACCTCCGGTGACCGTGAGTGGGCGCGCCGGATCATCGTCCGCGATCCCGAGCTCCTTCGCCGCGACCTGCACGGCCGACGGGAAGCAGGAATAGAGGTCGAGGTGCGCGACGTCGTCCATGCCG
>DASZHU010000205.1:0-11025 GCA_035937605.1 Acidimicrobiales bacterium
GACGCGGCGATCTCTTTGGCTTGCGTTCGCAGCTCATTCTGCGTCTGTTGCCGCGCGCCCAGCCGAGCGAGCACGAGCGTGCCCACCCCAGCGAACAGCAGCGTGGCCGCGACCGTGCCGAGGATGACCAGCGTGAGGCGACGGGTCATGGCCGGCTACTCGAGGCGATAGCCGATGCCGCGGACCGTGGCGAGCGGGAAGCCGTCGCCGAGCTTCTTGCGCAGCTGCCGCACGTGCACGTCGACCGTCCGCTCGTCGCCGTACCAGTCGGCGCCCCACGCGCCATCGAGCAGCTGGCGTCGCGACAGGGCGAGGCCCTTGTTCTCTGCGAGGTACTGCAGCAGTGCGAACTCGCGCGTGGTCAGCCCGACCACCTCGTCGCCGACCCGGGCCTCGGCCCGACCGAGGTCGACCGTGACGTCGCCGGCCTCGAGCACGCGTGCTGCCTGCTCCCTGCGCCCGCCACCATCCGCGCGCCGCAGGATCGCCTTCACCCGCGCCACGAGCTCACGCGGTGAGAACGGCTTCGTGACGTAGTCGTCGGCGCCGAGCTCGAGGCCGAGGACGCGGTCGATCTCGCCGTCGCGAGCCGTGAGCATGATGACCGGAACGTCCGTCGTGGCCCGGAGCCGCCGGCAGATCTCCAGCCCGTCGATCTCGCCGGGCAATCCGACGTCGAGGATCACGAGCTTGGGCTGGCGTTCGGCGATGACCCGCAGACCGTCGTCTCCGTTGTCGGCCCGATAGACGCGAAAGCCCGACTGGTCGAGGTACATCGAGACCAGATCCGCGATGTGGGTGTCGTCCTCGACGAGTACGACCGGCAGGGGTTCTCCCATTGGCCAGTATCGTCGCGCCGGCCGTGGTCGTCCGGTGAGACCCTCGTTAGGACTGTGTGATGTCCGAGACCTATCTCGACTCGATCCTCGCCGCTCATCGCGTCGCGGCCGCGTCCGACACGCGCGCGTTGGATGATCTCATCGAGCGGGCCCGGTCGTGCTCGCCGACGCGTGGCTTCACGGCCGCGCTCGGGCCCGGCTTCTCCGTCATCGCGGAGGTGAAGCGTCGTTCGCCGTCGAAGGGCGACATCGAGATCGAGCTCGACCCTGCGTTGCTCGCTCGTCAGTACGAGCGAGGGGGCGCGAGCTGCCTGAGCGTGCTCACCGACCTCGACGCCTTCGGAGGCTCGCGCGACGATCTCGTCGCCGCGCGCAACTCGGTGACGGTTCCCGTGTTGCGGAAGGACTTCACGGTCTCGGCGCGCGACGTGTGCGATGCCCGGATCATGGGAGCCGACGCGGTGCTGCTGATCGTGGCGGCGCTCGACGACGCCGAGCTGTCCGACTTCCATACGCTCGCGCTCGAGCTCGACCTCGACGCGCTGGTCGAGGTCCACGACGAGGCCGAGCTCGCCCGCGCCGAGCGCGTCGGCGCCCGCCTCGTCGGCGTGAACCAGCGCGACCTCGTCACGTTCCGGGTCGACACGGCCCGCGCCGTGCGGATGGCACCGAAGCTGCCGGATGGTGTCGTGCGCGTCGCCGAATCCGGCATCGCGGGTCCGGCCGACGCCGCCCCGCTGTTCGAGGCGGGTTACGACGCGGTGCTGGTGGGCGAGAGCCTCGTGCGGTCCGGCGATCCGGCCGCGGCAGTGACCGCATTGCGTGAGGTCGGCGACAAGGCCCACGGGTAGCCTCCTGAGCCACATGTTCGTCAAGATCTGCGGCGTCACCAGCGAGGAAGACGCGCTGCTCGCCGTGGCGATGGGCGCCGACGCCATCGGCTTCGTGTTCGCGCCCTCGTCGCGCCAGGTTGCGGCCGGGCACGTGCGCGACATCGTGCGGCGCCTGCCCGCCGACGTGATGACGGTCGGCGTGTTCCGCGACGAGTCCGCGCAGCGTGTCGTCGAGATCGTGAACACCGTCGGCTTGCGCGCCGCCCAGCTGCACGGTCACGAGACGGTCGAGCAGACCAAGCTCGTGCGCTCGAAGGTGCCCTTCGTCATCAAGGGGTTCCCGGCCGGGGATCCGGCGCTCGATCGAGCCGACGACTTCGGCGCCGACGCGATCCTGATCGACTCGCACGCACCGGGTTCGGGTGAGATGTTCGACTGGTCGCTCGCCGAGGGCGCACCGAGCAACCGGCGCGTCATCCTGGCCGGAGGCCTGACCCCCGAGAACGTCGCCGAAGCGATCGACCGCGTGAAGCCCTGGGGCGTCGACGTGTCCACCGGCGTCGAAGACGGTCCCGGCCGGAAGGACGCGCGCAAGGTCCGCGAGTTCGTGCGCGCGGCGAAGGCCGCCGCGCCCCAGCGCTACCGCGGCGACGACGACGAGCGGCCCTTCGACTGGCAGGAGGAGGACTATTGACCGCGCCGGTCATGGGGGAGCCCACGGCGGAAGGTCGATTCGGACGTTTCGGCGGTCGGTTCGTGCCCGAGACGCTCATCCCCGCTTGCCGCGAGCTGGAGATCGCCTTTCGCGCCGCGTGGGGCGACGCCGGCTTTCGGGACGAACTGGCGCGGCTGTTGCGCGACTATGCCGGCCGACCGTCGCCGCTGACGGAGTGCCGTCGAATCTCCGAGCAGCTCGGGGTGCGGTTGCTGCTCAAGCGCGAAGACCTCAACCACACCGGATCGCACAAGATCAACAACGTGCTCGGGCAGGCTCTGCTCGCGCAGCGCATGGGCAAGACCCGGCTCGTCGCGGAGACCGGTGCCGGTCAGCATGGTGTGGCCACGGCCACCGCAGCCGCGCTGCTCGGGATGGAATGCCTCGTCTACATGGGCGAGGTCGACATGGAGCGCCAGGCGCTCAACGTGTTCCGAATGGAGCTCCTCGGGACCGAAGTGCGCGCCGCCGTGTCGGGGAGCCGCACGCTCAAAGACGCGATCAACGAGGCACTGCGCGACTGGGTCGCCACCGTCGAGACGACGCACTACTGCCTCGGGTCGGTGATGGGGCCCCATCCGTACCCTTGGATGGTCCGCGAGCTGCACCGGGTGATCGGTGACGAGGCCCGCGAGCAATGTCGCGCGCTGCTCGACGGGCGCGATCCGGATGTCGTCACCGCGTGCGTCGGTGGCGGATCGAACGCGGCGGGCATCTTCAGTGGCTTCGCCGAGCTACCCGCCGTCGAGCTCGTGGGCGTCGAGCCCGCGGGCGGGGCCGCGGTCACGCACGGCGTCCCGGGCGTCGTGCACGGGTCGTTGAGCTACCTGTTGCAGGACGAATGGGGGCAGGTGCTCGAGGCGGAGTCGGTGTCCGCTGGCCTCGACTACCCGGGAGTGGGGCCCGAGCACGCGCACCTCGCCGACATCAGCCGGGCGCGGTACGCGGCGGTGACAGACGAGCAGGTGCTCGACGCCTTCGCGTTGCTGTCGCGCACCGAAGGGATCATCCCGGCGCTCGAGCCGGCGCACGCGCTCGCGTGGGTCGTGAGCGCGGCCGACGAGCTCGCGGGCAAGATCGTGCTGCTCAACCTGAGTGGTCGCGGCGACAAGGACGTGCAGCAGGTGAGCGAGATCCTGGGTCGCCGAGTTGGGTGACCTCGAACTGGCGTTGCGGTCGGCCCGCGACCGCGGCCGCAAGCTCCTCGTTCCCTACGTCACCGGGGGCCTCGGCGAGGACTGGGCCGACGCGGTGCGGGCCGTTGCCGCGGCAGGGGCCGACGCGATCGAGATCGGCATCCCCTTCTCCGACCCCGTGATGGACGGGCCGGTGATCCAAGCGGCATCGGAGCGCGCGCTGCGCGCCGGTGCTACGCCGCAGTCGATCCTCGACGGCCTGCGCCGGCTCGACGCGGGTGTGCCGCTTGCCGTGATGACGTACTACAACATCGCGTTCCACATGGGCCACGAGCGCTTCGCGGCCTCGCTCGTGGACGCCGGCGTGGCCGCCGCGATCCTGCCCGATCTCCCGCTCGAAGAAGCGGGCCCGTGGTGCGAGGTCGCGGACGCGACGGGGGTGGAGACGGTGATGCTCGCCGCCCCCACCGCGCCCGACGAGCGGCTGCCGCGCATCTGCGCCCGCGCCCGCGGGTTCGTGTACGGGGTCGGCTTGCTGGGCGTCACCGGGGAGCGCGCCGCGCTCGCCGACTCCGCGCTCGTGATGGCGAAGCGCTTGAAGGCGGTCACGGACAAACCGGTACTGGTCGGCGTCGGCGTGTCGACGCCCGAGCAGGCGGCCGCCGTGTGCCACGAGGCTGACGGCGTCATCGTCGGCTCGGCGCTCATCCGCCGATTGCTCGACGGGGAGGGGGCGGAGGGCGCGGCAGCGTTCATCGGCCAGCTGCGCGAAGGTCTCGATCGTGGCTGAGCGCGATCCGAGCTGCGACCTGTGCGAGGAAGCGCGTATCACGCCCTGGTTCCACGAAGACGAGCTGTGCTGGATCGCCGAGTGCGAGATCTGTGCGGTGCCGATGGTGGTGTGGCGTAACCACGACAGCGCGCCGCCCGACGACGTGAAGGCGAAGCTCCACGATCGGCTGGCGTCGGTCGTGCGCGAGCACTTCACGTTCGATCACTACGTGGACGACAACATGCGCAACATCCCTGACCACTACCACGCGCACGCCCGGCCGGTCGGAGGCTTCTTCGGCCACGGTCTCAAGCGCAAGCCCTAGTTCGAGGAGACGACGATGACAGTCGAGGTCGTCGAATACACCGATCCCTGGTGCTCGTGGGCCTGGGGCAGCGAGCCGAAGCTGCGCAGGCTGCGGTGGCAGTTCGCGGACAGGTTCGAGTGGCGAACCGTCATGGGCGATCTCGTCGCGGACCGCCGCCACGCGCAACCGGACTTCGATCCCGCGCGCGCCGCGCCCAAGACCGCGGTGTACTGGCAGAAGGTGCACGAGCACACCGGGCAACCCTGGCCGGTGCACCTGAAGTGGGCGCCGACGCTCAGCGCCCACGCCGGGCTCGCCGTGAAGGCAGCGCAGCAGCAGAACGACGCCGTCGCGGCCGCCTTGCTTCGCTCCGTTCGCGAGTCGTGCTTCGTGTACTCGGCGCCCGCCGATTCGGTCGAGCGGATCTTCGAGCTCGCCGACACACTCGACGGGCTCGATGTCGACCGCCTCGAGCTCGACTTCCGCAGCGACGCCGTCGTGAAGGCGTTCGCCGCCGACCGCGACGAAACGCGTCGGCCCAACGACTACGTGCTCACGCTGCAGGAGACGCACGAGGGCAAGGGCAACGCCAAGCCGGAGGGTGACGGTTGGAGATACGTGTTCCCGACGCTGCTGTTCCGAGGTGAGGGCGGCGAGCACACCGTGCCCGGATGGCAGCCGTGGGATGCGTACGTGGCGGCCATGGAGGCGGCAGTGCCGGGCAGCACCGCCGACCCGCGTCCGGACCCGACACCCGACGAGGCGTTGGCGCGCTGGCCGTTGCTCACCGCCCAGGAGCTGTCGTTCCTGTGCGGCGACGACGCCCCGGCGCCGTCACGGGCGATCGAGGTCGACTGGGGAGCCGGCGTCGTCTTCCGCCGCCCCTGAGCGGCTCGTGACCGTCAGCGGGCGCGCAGCACCTCGAGCGCCTTGTCGGCGTGCTTGCTCATGTTGATCTCGCTGGTGATGACGGCGAGGACCGTGCTGTCGGTGTCGATCACGAACGTGGCCCGCTTGGTGGGAGAGATGCCGAACCCCCGCTTCACGCCGAACTGCTCGGCCACGGTGCGATCGGTGTCCGCGAGCAGCGGGTAGTCGAAGCGGTGCTTGTCGGAGAACGCCTTCTGCTTCTCGACGGTGTCCGCGCTGATCCCGACCCGCTGACCACCGGCTTGTGCGAACTCGCTCGCGAGGTCGCGGAAGTGGCAGCTCTCCTTCGTGCACCCGTATGTCATCGCCGCCGGGTAGAAGAACAGCACCACGGGGCCATCGCGTAGGTAGTCGCTCAGCTTGCGCTTCGTACCCGTCTCGTCCGGAAGCTCGAAATCCTCGACCTTGTCGCCAGTTTGCACGGGCCGACCATAGTGTCGAGCCGTGCCAGACGACATCTCGGTGTACGAAGCCGTCGGCGGCATGCCGTTCTTCGTCGACCTCGTCGCTCGGTTCTACGCCCGTGTCGCACACGACGTGATGCTCCGGCCGCTGTACCCCGACGACCTGAATCCATCCGCGGAGCACCTCGCGCTGTTCCTCGCGCAGTACTGGGGCGGGCCGACGACGTACAGCGAGGACCGCGGTCATCCTCGGCTCCGGATGCGTCACGCGCCGTTCTCGATCGGTCAGCGCGAGCGCGATCGGTGGATGGCGGCGATGACGGCGGCGCTCGACGAGGCCGACCTCGACCCTGACCTCCACACCCGATTCGTTGACTACTTCGCGATGGCGGCCGACCACCTCGTCAATGCGTAGCCCCGCATAAGGTGGCCGGATGGGTGTGCAGCTGACCAAGGATTCGATCGACCTCGGCATCGTCACGAACGAGCCGGAGAAGTCCCTCGCCTTCTACCGCGACCTGCTCGGCTTCACCGACTTGGGACAGACGCCGATGCCGGGCGGCACGATGCAGCGCCTTGGCTGCGGCTCGAGCGTGATCAAGCTCGTCACCACCAAGAAGCCCACCGGGCCCGCTCCGGGCGGCGGCATCCAAGGGGCACAGGGTTACCGCTACTGGACCATCTCGGTGTCGAACCTTGCTGAGCTCGTCGCCCAATGCGAAGGTGCAGGCGTGAAGGTCGTGGTGCCGATCACAGAGCTGGCCCCCGGTGTCGTCATCGCGATCGTCGAAGATCCGGACGGAAACTGGGTGGAGTTCTTGGGGTCCTGAGGTACTGAGCCGCGTCAATCGGCGACGGTCAGCGCTTCACCGATTCGGCGGTCGTCCTGCCGTTCCGGCTCTGCCGCATGGGCCGGGAGATACCGCGCACACACCACCATGGCGCTTATGACGAACGCCACGCCGATGAGATAGGCGAGTCGCATCCCCGTGAGCGCGGCGTGGTCTGCAAGTCGCCGAACGGCATCGCCCTGGGCGGGCGAGAGGCCGTGCGCGGCGTCGAGCGCGGTGCCGATCGAATCTCGCACTGCGTTGCGGGCGGCCGCCGGGGCGACCGCGGCAGTACCGATCACCGAGTGATAGCGCGCCGCGAACACGCTGCCGAGCACGGCGACGCCCAGCGCGCCGCCGGTCTGCCGGGTCGTGTCGTTGACCGCAGAGCCGACGCCGGCGCGTGCAAGCGGGAGTGAACCCATGATCGACTCCGTCGCGGGTGCAACCGTCAGGGCGATGCCGGCGCCGAACATGGCCCGCACGAGGCCGCCGAGGAACACGTTCGACATCACGGTGTCGCAGCCGTAGAGCGCGAGCGCAGCCAGCACGATCACGAGACCGCAGAGCACCACGCGCTTGGAACCCTGACGCTCGACGAGCCGGGGCGCGAGTGGTGCGCAGCTCATCAGCCCGATCGCGATCGGCGCGGTCATGAAACCGGCCTTGAGCGGCGAGTACCCGAGCACGAACTGGAAGTACTGGGTCAGCAGAAAGGTCGACCCGAACATCGCGAAGTAGGTCAGCGTGATCGTTGCCGACGCCGCGGAGAACCGCGGGTTGGCGAAGATGCGGATGTCGAGCATCGGGTGCTCGATGTGCAGCTCCCAGGCGAGGAATGTGGCCAGCACGACGGCACCGACCGCGATGCCTCCGAGCACGTGGCCGCTGCCCCAGCCGAGATCGGGCGCTTGGATGATGCCGTAGAGCAACCCGCCGAGTGCGACGATCGACAGGAGGGCACCGATCGGGTCGAGCGCACTCTGCGCGGGGTCGCGCGATTCGGGAATCAGCTTGCGTCCGAGCAGGATGGCGATGACGCACACGGGCACGTTGACGAGGAACACCGAGCCCCACGAGAAGTGCTCGAGGAGCAGACCGCCTCCCAGCGGACCGATGACGATGCCGAGGCCGGAGACCCCGGCCCAGATCCCGATGGCCCGGCCACGCTCGACCGGATCATGGAACGTGTTCGTGAGGATCGACAGCGTCGTGGGGAAGATGAAGGCGCCGCCGATCCCCATGAGACCACGACACACGATGAGCGTGTCCGGCGATGTTGCCTGCGACGCGAGCCCGGAGAACACGCCGAACAGAACGAGCCCGCCGGTCAGCGCTCGCTTGCGGCCGAACCGATCTCCGAGCGACCCGGCGGTGAGCAGCAGCCCCGCGAACACCAGGACGTACGCGTCCACGATCCATTGCAGGTCGGAGCCTTGTGCGTGGAGCTCCTTGACGATCGACGGCAACGCGACGTTGAGGATCGTGTTGTCGATGCCGATGACCATCAGCGAGATGCACAGCACCCCGAGCGTCCACCACCGTCGTTGGAACGCGTCGTCGGCGGTGAGGCGAGGGGCAGACATTGCCTGCACGATAAGACCGCCGCAGGAAGTTCCGAGGATCAGACGGGAGTTTCGAGCTCGTCATGTCCGCGCGATGAAGTCGGCGATCACGGCGCCGAGCTCTGGGCCTTTGTCCTCCTGGAGGAAGTGGCCGGCACCTTCGATCGTCGTGTGGGCCTGGCCCTCGGTGCCGGCGACGCGCCCGATGAACTGACGCTCGCCGCCCTTCGTGATCGGATCGCGGTCGCTGAACGCGCACAGGAAAGGCTTGTCGAACGCGCTGAGCACCTCCCAGGCCTTCACGTTCGCGTCGTGCTCCGGGTCGTCGCGTGACGTCGGGACGAGAGAAGGGAAGGCTCGGGCGCCGGCTTTGAACGTGTCGTCGGGAAACGGCGCGTCGTAGCCCGCGACGACATCGGCGCTGAGGCGGTTGGCGCATCCGCCCGACACGATGCCGCCGATGGGGAAGTCGTCCGATGTCTTCGCGAAGTTCTGCCACGCGAGAAACGCCTCGTTCGGCGCGCGGTCACCCGTGGGCATCCCGCCGTTGCCGATCACCACACGCGCGAAGCGATCGGGCTGCGCCGTGACGAGGCGGAGCCCCACCAGACTGCCCCAGTCCTGTCCGAACATCGTGATCTCGCGGAGCTCGAGTTGATCGAACACCACCTCGCTCATCCACTGCACGTGGCGCGCGTAGGTGTAGTCGCTCTGCTCGCTCGGCTTGTCGGAGCGGCCGAACCCGATGAGGTCGGGCGCGATGCACCGGTAGCCCGCGCGAACGAGCGGCGGGATCACCTTGCGGTACAGGAAGCACCACGACGGCTCGCCGTGCATCAACAGCACGGGGGCACCGTCCGCAGGGCCTTCGTCGACGTAGTGGGCGCGGAGACCATCGCTGATCTCCGCGTACTGCGGCTCGAAGTCGTAGTCGGGCAGTGATGCGAATCGCTCGTCGGGGGTGCGGAGCGCGTTCATGGAGTGTCTCCGTTGGTGTCGAGGAGTGTGGTCAGTGCAGCAGTGAGGGCCGCCAAGGTCTTCGCGCGCGACCGGCCCTGGTCGAATCTCATCAGCTCGTAGGTCTCGAACGAGCACAACGCGTCGAGGGCTGGGAGCAGCGCGGCGCGGTCGTCGCTGAGCTCACGCGCGAACAGGTGGCGAAGCTGGCTCCGGAGGAACTCGCGGCTCTCGTGCACCTGTCCGGCGACGATCGGGTGGCGGTGGGAGCAGATGCGAGCCGAGCGCGCCGCGGGGGCGATGGCATCGAACAGTCGTGCTCGGGCCCCGAGCAATCCGCGGATCTTGTCGCTCGTCGCGGCGTCGGGTCCAACGCCGGGATCCAGAAGGGGTCGTGCGGCGGCAATCTGACGATCGATGGCGGCACGGTTCAGATCATCGATGTCGTCGAAGTAGCGGAACAACGATCGCGGCGACAGACCGGCGCGGTCCGCGATCTCGGCGGAGCTGGGCTGATACACGGCCTCGTCGAACAGCGAGACGAGGGCGTCGATCACGGCCTCCCGGTTCTGCTCGCGGCGCAGCCGGCGTCCGTCGACCTGGTCGAGCGCGCCTGGGGCCGGCATCGGTCGGACACTAAACTATTGACACAGAGTCTGTCACTACTTAGCTTGCCCTCATGCGGGTCGACGAGATTCCGGTCGCGCACACACCTCCTGGTGGCTGGGTCGAGATGCCGCCTCCGATCCTCGAGGGCTGTGACGAGCCATTGGCGGACGGTGCGCTCGACATGCGAGGTCTGTGGCGGGTCACGGCGGTCGAGTGGGCCGGAGGCTCCGCGCTCGATCCCGACCCGATGGCGGGTCACGTTCAACGCATCGAGCAGGCCGGCGACCGCGTGTGCATCACGGCGGGGGGCATCGTCCACGACATGCGTGCCGACGGCACGGTGGAGAACGGTGTGCACGATGTCGCGGCGGGCGGCGGTCAGGAGATCTCGGTCGTGTGCACCTACGAGGACGGCGCGCACGTGCTGCGCCCCGTGGGCATGCCGGGCATCGAGGTTACGCGCCGGCTCGAAGGGGACGAGCTCGTGTGGGCGTACGGGCCGATGTTCACGGCGCGGCTGGTGCGCGTGCGTGAATGACCTCGAGGTGGTCACCGTCTCGTAGCAGATGGCTGCGACCGACCCGCTGGCCATCGAAACGAACGGACTGACCCCACACGCGCCCGCCACTGCAGCGGTCGCCGATCTCGTGATGGATCGTGTGGGCGACGTCGGCAACCGTGACCGGCGGCTTCAGCGCGATCGGGTCGGCCATGGTGTCGTCGCGGCGGCGAAGGTGCACCCGAACGAGACCGGTGAGGGCCCACATCCGTTCGCGCAAAGACGCGAGCGAGTCGTCGTCGAGAACAGAGACGGGCACGACCTCGAGGTGCTCGGTCGTGCACAGCTGTTCGAGCGCGTCGGCCGGTGCGTCGTCGGACTTCGTCGCTGCGACGAGTGCGGGCCTGTCGATCCCGGCCGCCGCGACCTCGGCCCGGATGACGTCGAGTGAGGTGCGCGGCGAGTCGAGCGCGTGGCAGAACACGATTGCGTCGGCCGCGCGCACCACGCCGAGCAACGCGCGACCGCCGCCGCGATCGTCGTTTGCCCCCGCGAGCAACCCGGGGATCTCGACGAGCTGCACCAACACGCCGCCGATGCGCGTCGTCGCGGGCACCGGTCTTGTGGTC
>DASZHU010000206.1:0-2550 GCA_035937605.1 Acidimicrobiales bacterium
GAGTCCGCGGTGCCGAGCTACGCGATGTGGAAGCTGTCGCGGGTCGAGCCCGACAGCGACGAGTTCAAAGTGGCCTTCGCCGACTTCCTTCATGAATACGGAGCCCGCGGCCCCAATGAGTGGGAGTCGAGCTGTCCGACGTGGGAGACGGATCCTGATCTCGCGCTCGTGGCGATCGGGCAGATGCGTCGTTCACCCGACGCCTGCGCCCCGGTCGTGCATCAAGCCGCTCGTGCCGAGGAACGCGAGCGCGTCGGCGCCGAGATCACTGCGATGCTCGACGGCGACCGGGAGACGCAGGGACAGTTCGCCGCCGCGCTGCACGCCGCAACCATCTTCCTCCCGGGGCGAGAGCGGTCGAAGACGAATGCGATTCGCCTCACCCACGAGGTGCGCCTTGCGATGCGCGAGCTCGGCCGCCGCTACGTCGAAGAGCGACTGTTCGACGAGCCGACCGCGTATGGAATGGTGCGCTGGGACGAGCTCGATGCGCTCGTCGACGACCCGTCCTCGTTGGCGCGGGCGATACGGACTCGAACCCGGGACTACCGCGACCTCGCCACCGTCGAACCGCCCTTCGTGTTCGAGGGGTCGCCACCACCGGTGTCGTCGTGGCCGGCGCGTGGAGGGCGCCCGGTTCCCGTCGCCAACGGCGGCGAGAGCCTGCACGGGCTTCCCGGGTGTCCCGGTGTCGCGCGTGGCCGCGCTCGGGTGGTTCTCGATCCACACGATCCCACGGCGCTGAAACCCGGCGATGTGCTCGTTGCGCCCATCACTGATCCCTCCTGGACACCGCTGTTCGTCCCCGCCGCTGGTGTGGTGGTCGACGTGGGTGCGCCGCTCAGCCACGCCATCATCGTGTGCCGCGAGCTCGGCATTCCGTGTGTGGTGTCGGTGACGGATGCGACCCGGCGAATCCCGAACGGTGCGATGGTCGAGGTCGACGGCGACACCGGCTCGGTGTCGATCATCTCGACGTGACCGGCCCACTGCAGGGGATTCGCATCGTCGAGCTCGGCGTGTGGGTCGCCGGCCCGGCTGCCGGTGGTATCGCTGCCGACTGGGGCGCCGACGTCATCAAGGTTGAGGCGCCCGCCGGCGATCCGATGCGGCGCATGCTCGCGGTGACCGGAGGCGGCGGCGCGGACCTGCCGAGCCCGCCGTTCGACCTCGACAACCGGGGCAAGCGGTCGATCGTGCTCGACCTCGAGTCGGACGAAGGCCGCGCCGCGATGCAGAAGCTGCTCGCGACAGCGGACGTCTTCCTGACCAACCTCCGGCCCGATGCCGTCGACCGTCTCGGCCTCGGAGCCGACGCCGTGCGCGCCGCGCACCCGCAGCTCATCTACGCCAGCGTCACCGGCTACGGCCGCGACGGCCCCGATACCTGGCGGGCGGGCTACGACGTCGGCGCGTTCTGGGCGCGGTCCGGGCTCGCCGCGCTCGCGGTGCCTCCGGACGCGCCGCAGCCGCACTTCCGCGGCGGCGTCGGCGACCACATCACCGCGATCACCACGCTTTCCGGCATTCTCGGCGCGCTCGTGCAGCGGCAGGCGACCGGTGAGGGCACGCTCGTCGAGACGTCGCTCTTGCGTACGGGGATCTACTGCCTGGGGTGGGACATGGGGATCCGCCTGCGCTTCGGGAAGCTGCCCAACTCCGCGCCGCGCACGAAGCAGAGCAATCCGATGATCAACGTGTACCGCACGGCGGACGAGAAGTGGTTCTGGTTGCTGGGGGTCGAGGCCGATCGCATGTGGCCGAAGCTGCTCGCCGCCATCGATCGCAAGGCGTGGGGTGACGACGAGCGGTACCGGACAGCCCGCGATCGTCGCTACAACTGTGAGCCGCTCATCGCGGAGCTCGATGCCTTGTTCGCGACGCGTACGCGTGACGACTGGACCGCTCTGTTCGACGAGCACGACGTGTGGTGGGCGCCGGTCAACACCGCCGACGACGTGATCGCGGATCCGCAGGCAATCGCGGCGGGCGCCTTCGTCGACGTTCCGGCAGGTGCGGGGTCGGACGCGCACCAGGCTGCCGCCTCACCCGTCCGGTTCGGCTCCTGGGCGACCGCTCCGACCCGGGGTGTACCCGGGCTCGGCGAACACACCGACGAGATCCTCCGCGACCTGGGCGCCTGAGTTCGCTCCGGCGCCGCATCAGAAGCGGGGAGGACGCCGTTCCTTCCACGCGGCGACGCCCTCGCGGAAGTCCGGTTCGGTGGCCATGCGCTCGAGGAGCGCCTCCGCTTCCACCACCGCGCTGCCGACGTCGCGATGGAGATCCGCGTACAGCTGACGCTTGCTCTCCCGCAACGACGACGGACTGATCTCGCGCGCGATCGTCCGCGCGTACTCGAGCGTGGCCGAGAGAAGCTCGTTGGCGGCGTAGACGCGGTTCACGAGCCCCATCCGCTCGGCTTCCTCCGCGAGCACGACGCGCGACGAGAACAGCAGGTCCGCCGCGGCACCGACGCCGACGAGGCGCGGCAGCACCCACGACAACCCATATTCGGCGGGTAGTCCCAGGCGGCCCGACGACGTCGTC
>DASZHU010000207.1:0-4188 GCA_035937605.1 Acidimicrobiales bacterium
AAGGTCGTTCCACGTATCGGGTTCAGTGCCCGTCACCACGAGCACGGGACACTGCACGAGGTGGTACTCGGCCAGCAGCATCTCCGCCGAGAACGGCCCACCGAGACCGATGTTGAACATCGGATCGAACTTCCACTCGAAGCCGCCGTCGCGCCCAGGGCGTGAACCGTGGAGCACGAGATGTGCCGCCCACTCCTCGCTCATGCGCACGTTGATCTTGCGACGACGCTCGGCCATGTCCTCGCGTGAGGGATACTGCCGCGGACCACGGTCCCACACGCGCTGGATCGCCTCGAACGCGCTCGTGGTCGCCTCGATGGGGTCGTGCAGCTCGAACGCCGCCGCAGGAGGGCCGAGGCCGTCGATGCTGACCACCCACTTCACGTCCTCGGGGAAGATCGCCGCCGTGCACAACGCCTGGCCACCGCCGAAGGAGTGACTGACGAACCGCACCGGCGACCCCAGCTCACGCGCCAGCAGCCCGAGGTCGAGGTTCATCGCCAACCACGTGTTGCCCGACCACAGACGACCGCTGTCGCCGTGACCACGCATGTCGACGGCCACGACGTGGTACCCGAGTGCGGCGAGGCGCGGCGCGATGCCGTCGAACATCCGGCCGTGATCGAACGCGCCGTGCACCATCACGAT
This sequence comes from Acidimicrobiales bacterium, assembly GCA_035937605.1. Classification (GTDB taxonomy): domain Bacteria; phylum Actinomycetota; class Acidimicrobiia; order Acidimicrobiales; family JACDCH01; genus DASUCS01. The sequence goes on from DASZHU010000207.1 coordinate 649, forward strand.
CACGGGGTCCGCAGCGTCGCCCCACTGCCACAGCCGCAGGCGGGTGCGATTCACGTCGACGAACGTCGCCCGATCCGGACGTTTGAGCATTCGCACGACGGTAGGGCGTGTCAATGCTCAAACGTGGCAGAAAATCGACCGCGCCGAGAGGTCAGAGGTACTGGCCGGTTGCGACGCGCTCGATCGAGCGTCCCCCGCTCGGCACCTCGTCATCGGCCTTCTTGATGAGCGTGCGCACGTACACGATCCGCTCGCCCTTCTTGCCCGAGATCTTCGCCCAGTCGTCGGGGTTCGTCGTGTTGGGCAGGTCCTCGTGCTCCTTGAACTCCTGTGCGATCGACGCGATGAGGTCGGAAGTGCGGATGCCCGGAGGCTCGCCCGAGATCTGCCGCTTGATCGCCAGCTTCTTCGCACGGCGCACGATGTTCTCGATCATGGCGCCCGACGAGAAGTCCTTGAAGAACATCACCTCCTTGTCACCGTTCTGGTAGGTGACCTCGAGGAAGCGGTTCTTGTCGTTGTCGGAGTACATCTCCTCGACGGTCTTCTCGATCATCGCCTGCACGGCCTTGGCGACGTCACCGCCGCCGAGGTCGCGCACCTCGTCGGCATCGAGTGGAAGATCCGTGGAGAGATAGCGGGCAAAGATCTGTCCCGCGGCCTTCTCGTCGGGGCGCTCGATCTTGATCTTCACGTCGAGTCGGCCGGGCCGCAGGATCGCAGGGTCGATCAGGTCTTCGCGGTTCGACGCGCCGATCACGATCACGTTCTTCAGTGTCTCGACGCCGTCGATCTCGGCCAGCAGCTGCGGCACGATCGTCGACTCCATGTCGGAGCTGATGCCGGTGCCGCGCGTGCGGAACATCGAATCCATCTCGTCGAAGAACACGATGACGGGCCAGCCCTCTTCGGACTTCTCCCGCGCGCGTTGGAACACGAGCCGGATCTGGCGCTCGGTCTCACCGACATACTTGTTCAGCAGCTCCGGACCCTTGATGTTCAAGAAGTAGCTGCGGGCAGCCTTGTCGCCCGACACCTCGGCGACCTTCTTGGCGAGCGAGTTGGCGACGGCCTTCGCGATGAGCGTCTTGCCACAACCGGGAGGGCCGTACAGCAGGATGCCCTTCGGCGCCGGGAGCTTGTACTCCTTGAACAGGTCCTGGTGGACGAACGGCAGCTCGACGGCGTCCGCGATCTGCTCGATCTGACTGTCGAGGCCGCCGACGTCGTCGTACGAGATGTCGGGCACCTCTTCGAGCACGAGCTCCTCGACCTCGGGACGCGGCAGCTTCTCGAGCAGCAGACCCGAGCGCGAGTCCATCAGGAGCGTGTCGCCCGCGCGCAGCCGTTCGCCTCGAAGGCTGTCGGCGAGCTCTGCCACCCGCTCCTCGTCGGCACGGCCGACGATCAGTGCGCGCAGCCCGTCGTCGAGCACCTCCTTCATCGTGACGACCTCGCCGGTGAGCTCGCCGGATCGGGCGAGCACGACGTTGAGCGACTCGTTGAGCACGACCTCGGCTCCGCGCTGGAGCTCTTCGTCCTCGAGCTCGGGATGCAGCGAGACCCGCATCTTGCGACCACCGCTGAACACGTCGACGGTGCCGTCGTCGTTGCGGCCGAGCAGGGTCCCGTAGGCCGACGGCGGACGCGTCAGCTTGTCGACCTCTTCGCGCAGCGCGGCGATGTGTTCGCGCGCCTCACGCAGCGTGTAGGTCAGCTTCTCGTTCTGCGACACCGCCTGGGCGAGCTGGCCCTTCGTCTCGAGCAACCGCTCCTCGAGCGTGCGAACGCGCTTGGGTGCGTCCTGCAGCCGGCGCCGGAGGGAGATGACCTCTTCTTCGAGCGCCTTGGACTGCTCGCGGAGCTGCGCCATCTCGGCCTCATAGGCACCCAGCCGCCGCTCGTACTCGGGCTCGTTGACGGGGACCACCTCCTACGTTGGGGGTCGCGGCGACGATACATCGTGGGTCCCGCGAACTGTGCGCTCTCGGGAGCCGAGCGTGGCGAAAGTTCTCCCGGTCCAGTCCGGGTTTATTGACCGCCGCGGGTTAGAGTTGCCGTCGAGTCCGGCGGTAGTGTCCGCCACACCGCCGAGGTACCGAGGAAGGAAGCCACACCACATGAAGGTCTGGATCGATCAGGATCTCTGCACTGGCGACGGCCTCTGCGAAGAGATCGCGCCTGACGTCTTCACCCTCCTCGACGACGGCCTCGCCTACGTGAAGGAAGGCGACAAGATCTACGCCACCGCCAAGGGCAACGCGCAGGGCGCCGAAGGCCTCGCAGTGGTTCCGGCCGGTCAGGAAGAAGCGGTGATCGAGTCCGCCGAGGAATGCCCCGGCGAGTGCATCTTCATCGAGGTCGAGTAGCAGCGCTTCGCCGGGCCAACGTTGCGCTGGTTCGCCTCGTCATTGGATACACGGTCCCGTGTTGACTGCTGCGGTGCCGGCGGTGGCGAGGACGGGACGGATCTCGTCGAGGGTCAGCGCATAGCCGACGTTCGGTTGGTCCGGAGCGATCGCGAACGCGACGCCCTGCACGGTTCCTGACGCATCCACGAGCGCGCCGCCCGAGTCACCCGGCGCCAGATCGCTGCTCAGCACGTCGATGCGACGGGTCGTACGGCCTTGGTCGTAGATGTCGAACCCGTGGGCTTCGGTGATGTCGCCGATCTTGAACGGGCTCAGCTTCAGCGGACCCCCATACGGGTGACCGAACACGGCCCCCACGCCGCCGATCCCGAACGAGCCGTCGCCCATTGCGAGCGGCGGGCGCGAAATGCCGGGGACGCGCAGCACCGCCACGTCGCGATCGGGGTCGAACGCCACCACCGTCGCGTCGAGCGCGACGCCGTCCGGATGCCGGAGCACCGTCGGGTGCTTGCTCCCGGCGACCACGTGCGCGTTGGTGACGATGAGCCCGTCGGCCACGACCGAGCCGCTGCCGTCCTGGATCCGGGAACACGCCGGAGCCTCGACCTTCACCGTGGACTGCGCCACCCGGTTCGCGAGCGCCTCGGAGAGTCCGGTCTCCGCGGGCGGCGGTCCGAGCGCGGGCGCTGGACCGAAACCCTCGAACACCCGCGGGCCGAGCACGCGCCGCAAGGCCTGCGTCGTGTCCGGCGCCTCTGGAAAGTGATCGTGGATGAACGCGGCGATCCTCGAGTCGCGCGCCTGCTCGGCCGGCCACTGCGGCGTCTGGGAGAGCGTTGGCAACAGGAACCAGAACGCAACGAACACGCCGAAGGTGCCGGCGAACGCGCCGCCGACGCGATCGGCGGTCTGCACGGGCCCCGGCGTGATGACGGTTCGGAGTCGCGCACCGACGAGTAACCCGACGACCTGGCCGACGATCGCGCCGGCGAACAGGATCACCATCCCGAGCAACAGCAGTCGCTGCGGATCCTCCTCGCTGCTCCCGATCACGGGGATGATCCGCGTGGCGGCGTACACGCCGAGACCCATCCCGATCCACGAGAAGGCGCGCGCCACGAAGCCGAGGCGCCAACCCCCCACCGCGGCCGACACGGCGAGCACGAGT
>DASZHU010000208.1:0-15641 GCA_035937605.1 Acidimicrobiales bacterium
GATGCGCGGGCTCGGCAGCTTCGAGCCCGTCTCGGCGATGAGGGTGACGATGGCGCGCACCATCGCCAGGAATTCAGGTCGGGCGGGCAGCTCGAGCTCGATGTGATCGCCCATGCCCTGCCGCCCGTTACTCCCGCGCACCCCTGACAGCCTCATCGACGCTGTCGAAGAGGTCGAAGGCGGTGTCGAGGCGAGTGATCTCGAACACCTTGCGCACCCGGGGCTGCGTGCAGACGATCCGGACCTCGCCGCCGTCGGTCCGCGCCCGCTTGAGCGCGCCCACCATCACTCCGAGCGCGGTCGAGTCGAGGAACCCGACGTCGTCGAGGTCGATCACGAGCCGGTGCTGATCCTCGGCGAGCAGGCTGTGGAGTCGCTCGCGCAGGCTCGGCGCGGTGGCGATGTCGATCTCGCCACTGACGGCCAGCACGGTCCAGCCGTCTTGTTCTCGCACGATGAGTCCCAGCTCCATGGCTCAACGACCCTACCTGACCTGCGCCAACGGGCGGCGTGACACCTCTGTAACTACAGCGATGGAACGCGTACGCTTGGGTCGTCATGGCGTTGCTCGAGGTTCCGAGGCTGGACACGGTGCTCGACGACCTCGCCGCTGCCGGCAGCCTGGTGCACGTCGAACGCATCGCCGCGCGCGCGGCGCGGTTCGCCGAGCTCTCGGCACCGCTGTCGAACGCGGTCCGCGCCCGACTGCCGGTTGATCGGCTGTGGTCGCACCAAGCCGCAGCGATCGATCTCGTGCGCGCCGGCCAGAGCGTGGCCATCGCCACCGGCACTGCATCGGGTAAGTCGCTGTGCTTCCACCTCCCGGTGGCCGAGATCGTGAGCGATCCGATTCGGCCCGGCACCGCGCTGCTCGTGTTCCCCACCAAGGCGCTCGCCCGCGATCAGCTGCGCGCCCTCACCGAGCTCGAGATCCCGGGGCTCGTCGCCGCGGCGTATGACGGTGACTGCTCACCCGAGGAACGCACGTGGGTGCGCAAGTACGCCAACGTCGTGCTCACCAACCCCGAGATGCTGCACTATGCGGTGCTGCCCCACCACGCGCGATGGGCGACGTTCCTCATGCGGCTGCGGTTCGTCGTGCTCGACGAGCTGCACGCGTTCCGAGGTGTGTTCGGGTCACACGTCGCTCACGTCCTGCGACGGCTGCGACGCGTGAGTGCCTCCTATGCGGCCAGCCCCACCTTCATCGGCTGCTCGGCCACCATCGGTGCACCCGCGGAACTCGCATCGGCGCTGTGGGCGGGCCCGGTGCGGGCCGTCACCGACGACGCCTCACCGCGTGGTGAACGGGTCATCGCGCTGTGCAACCCACCGTTGCTCGACGAGTCGTGGTCGCGTACCCGGGTCTCGTCGCACAGCACGACCGCGTCGGTTCTTGCCGCGCTGATCGACCGTGGGCACAAGTCGATCGGCTTCTGCCGGAGCCGTCGCGGCACCGAGGCGGTCGCGGCTGACGTGCGCCGGCGCCTCGATCCCGACCTTGCGGAGCGGGTGCAGCCGTACCGGGGCGGCTACCTCCCGGAGGAACGCCGCGCGATCGAGCAGGAGCTTTTCAGCGGCCGGGTGCGCGGGGTCGTGGCCACGACGGCACTCGAGCTCGGCGTCGACATCGGCGGTCTCGACGCCTGCGTGCTCGACGGCTTCCCCGGCACGATCGCGTCGATGTGGCAGCAGATGGGCCGCGCCGGTCGTGCCTGCCAGTCCTCGCTCGCCGTGCTCGTCGCCGGTGAGGACCAGCTCGACCAGTGGTTGATGGCGCACCCGAGCGAGGTGTTCCGCCGGCCGCCGGAGCCCGCCGTCGTCAACCCGGCGAACCCGTTCATCCTCCATCCCCAGCTCGGTTGCGCAGCGTTCGAGCTCCCGCTCACCGCAGCAGACGAACGGTGGTGGCCCGAGCTGCTCGACGACGGCGTGCGCGAGATGGTGCTCGACGACCGCCTGAAGGTGCGCCCGCCGACATCGCGACGTCCGTTGCCGTCCGCGGTGTGGTCGGCGCGCGGCTTTCCCGCACACGGCATCGGCCTGCGGTCGGGCTCGACGACCGAGTACCGCATCGCGCGTGACGACGACTCGCTCGTCGGCACCGTGGACGAGGCCCGCGCGTTCGACCTCGTGCACCCTGGCGCCGTGTACCTCCATCAAGGAGCCACGTATCGGGTCAGCGCGCTCGACCTCGACGACCACGTGGCGCGCGTCGAGCCGTGCGACGGCACCGAGTACACCGTCGCCCGCACCGACATGTCGATGCGCGTGCTGTCGGTCGACCACCAGCGGCCCGTCGGACATGCCCGCCTGCAACTCGGCGCCATAGAAGTGGCATCGCAGGTGACGGGATATCAGCGCAAGGACGCGCTGACGGGTGACGTGATCGGCACCTCTGCGCTCGACCTCCCGCCGACGCGACTCGAGACACGCGGCGTCTGGTACACGATCGAACCCCGCGCGCTGGAGGAGTCGGGCCTCACCCCGGCGCGCTGGGCGGGCACCCTGCACGCCGTGGAGCACGCGGCCATCGGGATCCTGCCACTGTTCACCATCTGCGATCGCTGGGACGTGGGTGGCGTGTCGACCGTGCGCCAGCTCGACACGGGGCTGCCGACCATCCTCATCTACGACGGTTACCCGGGCGGGACGGGCATCGCCGAGCTCGGCTTCCGGGTCGCCGATGATCACCTGCCCACGACGCTCGACGTGATCTCGGCCTGCAGCTGCACCGACGGTTGCCCCTCGTGCGTGCAGTCACCGAAGTGCGGCAACTGGAACGAGCCCCTCGACAAAGCGGGCGCGATCGCGTTGCTGCGTCGGCTACTCGACCTCGACGGTCGAGAGCAGCGCCCGTTCGGCCTTCGCCGCGCGGCGCGTGAGGAACAGCAAGAGTGCGGCCCACACGCCCAGGTCGAGTGCGGTGGCGAAGGGCTTCAGCAATCCTGCCCCGGCGCCAGCGGCGAAACGCTGGACGGCACCACCACCGGGGATCGCTGAGAGCGCGTCGTTGCTGCCGGGCTCGGCGTTGTCGCCAGGCAACGTGTTCGAGTCGAACTGCACCTTGCCGGTGCCCCCCGAGCCCGGATCGGCGGTCGTGGCCGTGACGCGACCACCTCCTGAACCGCCGCCGACGGATCCACCGGACGTGCCACCGCCGGCGCCGCCAACTGCAAGCGGTGATGCCGTCACGACCGCGGGCGACGTCGCGAACTTGCGGACCGACTCCACCGAGTACACATAGGAGCCGCCGCTCGCCGGGATGCTCGAATCCGTGAACGTCAACTCGTTCGGGCCGGTCGCGCCGATCACCGCGAACGACGACCCGCCCGCGTCCTCGCGACTGAGGCGGTAGCCCTCGAAGTCGGGCGGTGCGTGAGTCGCGTACGCGGCGGGAGCGGCCCAGCTCAACGTCACCGTGCGATTCGCGTTCGACGTCGCGACGAACGACGAGGACGCGGGCGGCGGTGGCGGCACTGCGACCCTTACGGCGACGATGCTCACGCTCTTGTGCAACGGGGCCGCGGTGGCGCCCGAAGGGTCTTCGATGTTCCCGGTCGCCGTGACGTCATACACGCCGTTGCAGGTGAAGGTGACGGTGAAACCGAACGTGACCGAGCTCGATCCAGGTGTCGAGGTGGGGACTGGATCCGTCGGCGGCGTGCCCGACGTCGACGTCTCGACGGACGTCGACGTCGTAGTCGTCTCGTACTGCTGCGTCTGGCGCGCCGGGGCCGGCTCGCACCCCGGGCTCGGCCGGTCGGTCGCCGAGAACTGAAGATCGAGGTCGACCGAGCCGATCGGCGCGGCCGGCGTGTGCTTGAAGACCCCTTCGAACCGGCCGTTGACGGAGGTGCCGTAGCTCGCCGGAGTGGTGAACCCCGAGCCGTCCCAGGGATCGGTCGACTGCGCGGCGGCCGGGCCGCCGGCCGATGCCAGCACAACCATCACCGCGAACGCGACAAGCGTCACGACCGCGCTGGCCAGCACGCTCGAGCTTCGAGCGCGCGACTGGGCAACCGCTCGAGTCATGCTCCGGGCTGTGTCGCGGGCGTTGGCGTCTGGCCCGTCATGAGCACCGCCTGCACGACCAAGCGTTTCGCCGCCGATCCCTTCGGGTGACACGTCGTGAGCGTCAACATGGCGGGCGGCGGCGGGTTCTCACCGGCACGCGCCACTGATGGAGCCTCGATGACCTGCACCTCGTTCGGGTTGATGACGAAGGCCGCGCCCTTGTCGTCGAGCGGCTTTCGCTGCGGTGGGGCCGGCAGCACCTTGTAGGTGCACGATCCGATGGGAGTCTGGAGCGTGATCGTGTCGTCGACCTTGAGCAGGTCGAGGTTGGCGAACGGCCGGCCGTAGGTCGTTCGATGGCCGGCGATCGCGACCGTGCCGTCCTCGCACGGGAACGAGGTGTCGTTGTAGTGGCCCGCTCCTGCTCGCAACGAGTCGGCGCCCGTGCCTTCCACCACCACGACATCGACGCCGATCGCCGGGATCTTGATCCGGGTGAGGCTGTCGCCGTCCTGGAGCTTGTGGTTGAGGTAGGCCTGCTTGAGCTCGGGGCTGGCGAACTGGTGGGCGAGGCGGTCCTGGATCCGGCTCTGGACGAGGTTCGTGTAGAACGGGTAGCCGATCACGCCGACGGCGAAGACGAACGCGCCGAGCGAGCCGAGCGAGAGCGACCGGCGCAACCACTTCTTCCGGCGCAGGTTCTCGATTACCCAGCCCTGCGGGTCCTTGCGGAACGGGACGATGGGGCGCGCCGCGACGACGCCAAGCACCGGCTGCCGGGCCTTGGCCGCGGTGAGCAAGGCGGCCTGCCACGCCACCAACAGGACGATCAGCACACCGGCGATGAGCGCGAGGATCATGGGCTCAACCACGGTAGCGGGTCGGTTTGTCGCGATTGGAGTCGGGCCGCGCTATTCCACGCGCATCGTGGCCGTGGCCCGAAGCGTCACGTCGCCCAGCAGACCGCCCACGAGGGGCACGTCGGTCGGCGCGTCGTACACCACCTCGACTTGCGCGCGGCTGCCAGGACCGTTCCGCCCCTGCACGAGCACGGTGAGCCGTCGGGCGTCCAGCGAGCTCGACGAGATCGCTGCGTTGCGTGCCGCATCGGGATGCGCGTCGACCGCCGCGGCCCGCGCCGCTTCTCGTGCGGCGTGCGTCACCAGCACTTCCGCCCGCACGAGCAGCCCGATCTGGATCACCGCGAGCAGCAGCAAGGCCACGACCGGCAAGACGAGCGCGGCTTCGACGGTGGCCTGACCGCCGCCCCTTGTGAGGCGATCGTCGTGACCGATGACCGCCGGTACATCGCCGGCGAGATCGACGAGCAACGCACCTCCGGTGTCGCGCCGCGCGAGCACCAGTGCGAGCGCAGTGGCGACGACGGTGGTGCCGGCACCCCCCTTTTTGCCGACCAGCAGCACACCACCACTCGGATCTCCTCCCCGCGGCGCGACGAATGAACGGAGGAGGAAGCGAGGGGAACGCACGGCAGAGCAGTGCTGACAGCGAACCTACGCAGGCCCTATGACAGCGAGCAAGGGTTTTCGCGACGGATAGGGTCGAACCCGTGGAGGCCGCCTTCTTCGACCTCGACAAGACGGTCATCGCGAAAGCGTCGATGGTCGCGTTCGGTCGCCCGCTCTATCGGGAGGGGTTGATCTCGCGGCGCATCCTCGTGCGCGCGCTGTACGGCCAGCTCATCTACATGCACCTGGGCGCGGACGAGCAGAAACTCGAGCGCATGCGCGACTCCGTGCTTGCGCTGACGAAGGGATGGGAGCAGGCCAAGGTGCGCGAGATCGTCGAGGAGACGCTCGAGGAGGTCGTCGAGCCGATCGTCTTCGACGAAGCACTCGACCTCATCAACGAGCACCGCGCCGCGGGGCGCCGCGTCTTCATCGTGTCGGCGTCGCCGGAGGAGATCGTCGCGCCGCTGAGCCGCTACCTCGGCGTCGACGAGTACCTCGCGACGCGCAGCACGATCGACGAACAGGGCCGGTATGCCGGCACGACCGAGTTCTACTGCTACGGACCGAACAAGGCAGAGGCCATCCGCGCGATCGCGTCGCAACAGGACATCGATCTGTCGTCATCGTTCGCGTACAGCGATTCCGCCACGGATCTCCCCATGCTCGAGTGCGTCGGCCATCCCGTTGTCGTCAATCCCGACCGCGAGCTCTTGCGCGAAGCAAGAGAGCACGAGTGGGAGGTGCGCACGTTCGAACGCAAGGTGCGGCTCCGTGATCGGGTGCCGATGCCGACCGCGAAGTCGACGACGGCCGCCGGTTCGGTCGTCGCGGCCGCGGCCATCGGGGGCGGCGTGTGGTGGTGGCTACACCGCGAGCCCGCTCACCGCAGGCCGCCAGCGGCGGACTCGAGGGTGGCGGGAGTGACGAGCCGTGTTACGCGGCACGCACCTTCTTGGCCGCGACCGCAACAAGGGCGACGAGTGCGAGGAGGAGAAGCAGCTTCTTCATGGCGCCGGATCATAGGTCGGCTGCCTCAGCCGCGCTCGTAGGAGGCGCGCGCCTGCTGCGGCGCGGCGAACGCCGGCCAATCCGGTGGGCCGGCTCTGATCGACCCGCTCAGGCGATGGGGCAAACTCGCGCCATGGGCCACACGACGGAGTACGGCGCGTCGAGGGCGCTGGCCTCGGCGTTCACGGCCCAGCTCGACGCGATGCTCGGCGTCGAGGCCGACATGGCGCGCCATCCCGACGATCCCGAGCTGCTCCACGATTTTCGAGTCGCGATTCGCCGAACCCGCTCGCTCGCCCGCGTCGCCCGGCCATACCTCCCGAAGGAGATCCGCGGGACGTGGGAGCGCGAGTGGCGCTGGCTCGGTCGTGTGACAAGTGCGCGTCGAGATCTCGATGTTCTGCTCGTGGAGATCGACGACGCTCGTGCCACCCTCCCCGCCGATTGCAGTCGTGGGCTCGACGAGCTCGCCGCGCGCACCGAACGTGAACAGGCGGCCGCGCAACAGATGGTCGTGGCTGCGCTCGCTGGCGACCGCTACGCGGCGATCAAGCACGGATGGCCCAGGGTGCTCCACGAGGTGTCGACGTCGAAGAGAGCGAAAGGCCTGTCGGCCGAGCGGATGGCTCGCACGCTCGAGCGGCGCGCCGCGAGGCAATTGGACCGGCGCGTGTCCCGCGTCAACGGCGCGTCGCCCGCGCACGAGATCCACGACGCCCGCAAGCGCGTAAAGCGTTTTCGTTACACGCTCGATCACTTCTCGGACGTGCTGCCGAAGCGCGAGGTGAAGGCTGCGATCGCCGCCACCAAGCAGCTCCAGGACGACCTCGGCTCCTTCCAGGACAACGAGGTCCACGAGCAGCTCGTCTCCGATCTTCTCCGATCGTCGCCGCCCCTCAGTGCGGCGGCGACGACCGCGGCGCGTGCGCTGGTCGACCGCTACGGCGAGCGGCGCGTCGACTTCCGGCACGCGCTCGACGACCAGCTGGCGCGGTTCAGGGCAACCGCACCGGCGTGACATGAGCGCGACCGGAGTGCTGCTCGTGTCGTGCCCGGATCGACCGGGAATCGTCGCCGCCGTCGCCTCGTTCGTCGCCGCGCACGGTGGCAACGTGATCGACCTCCAGCAGCACACCGACCACACGGACGGCGCGTTCTTCCAGCGGGTCGAGTTCGAGCTCGACCACGTCGACCTGAGCCGCGCCGCGATCGGCGACGCGTTCGTGCCCGTCGCGGAAGACTTCGGGATGCAGTGGACGCTGCGGTTCTCCGACGAACGACTCCGCGTTGGGATACTCGTGTCGAAGGAACCGCACTGCCTGCACGACCTGTTGAACCGGTGGCGCACCGGCGAGCTGCCGATCGAGATCGCGGTCGTCGCGAGCAATCATCCCGATCACGCCGCCACCGCAGAGTGGTTCGGCGTCGACTACGTCCACGCCCCGATCGTCGACGGCGACAAGCCCGCGCAGGAGGCGGTGGTGCACGCCACGCTGGCGAAGCACCTCGTCGACGTCGTCGTTCTCGCTCGATACATGCAGGTGTTGTCGCCGGCATTCTGCGCGGAGTGGTCGGGACGCATCATCAACATCCATCACTCCTTCCTACCGGCGTTTCAGGGCGCCCGGCCGTACCACCAGGCGCACCAGCGGGGCGTGAAGCTCGTCGGCGTCACCGCGCACTACGCGACGGCCGAGCTCGACGACGGCCCGATCATCGACCAGGACGTGATCCGGGTTACGCACCGAGACGACGTCGACGACCTGCGCCGCAAGGGTCGCGATCTCGAGGTTGCCGTGCTCGCGCGCGCCGTCCGCGCGCACATCGGGCATCGTGTGCTGGTGTACGGCCGACGCACGGTGGTGTTCGAGTGACGATCGATCAGTCCACCGTGGCGCATTTCGACGCGCACGGCTGGGTGCTGACGCGCGACCTCGATCGCGACGGCGTCGTCGACCTCGTTCGCAACGTCGACGAGGTGATGGCGTGGAGCGACGACGGCGGCGGCTGGCTCCACTACCGCGAGATGACCGACGACGGACCGAAGTTGTGCCGCACGGAGAACTTCGTCCCGTTCCACGATGGACTGCGGCAGCTGCTCACCACCGGGGCGATGGTGGCCACGGCGTCCGCGCTGCTCGGTGAGCCCGCGGTGCTCTACAAGGAGAAGATCAACTACAAGTTGCCCGGCGGCGCCGGGTATGCCGCCCACCAGGACGCGCCGGCCTACCGATTCGTCGCGACGCACGTGTCGTGCATGGTCGCGGTCGACGACGCGACAGCGGGCAACGGATGTCTCGAAGTCGCTGACGCGATGCACCACGAGCTTCTCCCCGTCGACGGCGACGGGTGTGTGCGGGCGGACATCGCCGAGCAGTTCGAGTGGCGCGCCGTGGAGGTGTGCGCCGGTGAGACGCTCTGGTTCCACTCGCTCACCCCGCATCGCAGCGGATCCAACCTGTCGGCGATCCCACGGCGAGCGCTCTATCCGACCTACAACGCCGCGGCGGAAGGCGACCTCCGGGCCGACTACTACCGGCAGAAGCTCTCCGAGTTCGCGGCCGCGGCACAGCACGACGACCGAGTCCGCGTCTCGCTGATCAACGATTTCCAAGGGCGTCCCGTCGTCGACACGTGACCGTGTGTCAACCGGCGAGGAGGTCGGAGAGCTCCCTACCAGCTGCGAAGAGCCGGGCCGAGCGCTTTGACGCGCACGGCGGGCGCGAAGAGCCCGTTAAGAGTTCTGCGCCGGCGCGAAGGTTTCGTAACGACACCTTTCGCTCCTGTAGCGCGAGGCGTACATCAGTCGTTGATGCTCGCGATCGCGGTCGTCTTCGGAGTCGGATACGCACTCGCGCGCTCGGTGCGAGCCGTGTGGCGCAGAATCGATGAAGCCGCGACAGAGCACAGGAGGGCGTGGCGGGTCGAGGCGGTCATCGCGCTGGACGACGAGCTGTTGGTGACGTTGCGGGGTGGGTCTCCGGAGGTCTCGCGATGGTTGCATTCGAAGATGTCGCTACCCGCCGTGGTGATGCTTGCCCGCTGGCGGCACGCCCGGACTCCCATCGCGATCCTGCATGACGATGGTGACACGGTGCTTCGGCCGCGTCCGTCCGAGACCGGTCTTCGGTTTCGCCGCCAGATGCCGATGTACGAGGTCGAGATCGTCAGCGCGTGACTCGCTACTCGCCGGCGTCCGACTTCGGCAGGCCCTCGGGAACGAAGCGAATGCCAACGCCAGGTTCAGTGATCAAGTAGCGGGGATGCGCGGGGTCGGGTTCGAGCTTGCGCCTTATCGCCACCATGAACACTCGCACGTAGTTGGTCTTTGCGTCCTTGAGGCCCCACACCTGTTCGAGCAACTGCTGCTGCGTGATGAGCCGGCCGGGATTGCGCGCCAAGAGCTCGACGATCTGCCACTCGGTTCCAGTGAGACGCACCGCCGCGCCGTCTTTGCGGATGTTGCGGGCCGCGAGGTCGATCGTGAAGTGAGGGGTTTCCACGATCGGCGCATCTTCGACCAAGGGCGTGGCCCGTAACGCGACTCGCACACGCGCGAGGAGTTCGTCCATGCCGAACGGCTTGGTGACGTAGTCGTTGGCGCCGGCATCAAGCGCCGCGACTTTTTGTGCCTCATTCGCGCGTGCCGACAGCACGATGATCGGCACGGAGGTCCAGCCTCGTAGTCCGCGAATGACGTCAAGGCCGTCCATGTCGGGAAGTCCGAGGTCGAGCACGACGGCATCAGGGTGATGACGAGCGGCGACCGAAAGTGCTTGGGTGCCGCTGGTGGCGAGGTCGACGTCGTACCCGCGTGTGCGGAGATTGACCTCCATCGTCGCGAGGATGGCTCGCTCGTCATCGACGACCAGCACTCGAGCCACGGCTGAGAGTGTCGCGTCGGTGGCCGCGCTCAGCACGACTGCGCGCTGGCTTCGAGCGCCGCTTCGAATCGGAGGCCGAGACCCGGGGCCGTGATGAAGTACCGGGGGTGGCTGGGCTCTGGCTCGACTTTGCGGCGTATGGCTGCGAGGTGGACTCTGATGGTGTCCGCCGAGTGCTCGGCGGAACCCCACACGCCGGTCAGCAGCTCGGCGTGCGTCACAAGGTGGCCGGCGCGCTGCACGAGCAGTTCGACGATGCGCCATTCGACCGGCGTGAGGTGCGCCTCCGCGCCGTCGGACCGGAACCAGCGACGATCGCTGAGCGACACCACGAAATCTTCGGTCGAGATCACTGCGCCGGCGCCGTTGGTGTCGGGAACCCGGCGGAGCGAAGCTCGCAAGCGGGCGCGGAGCGCTTCAGGGTTGACGGGCTTTACGAGATAGTCGTCCGCTCCCGCGTCGAGTGCATCGATCTGCTCATTGGGATCGTCGCAGCACGACACGACGATGACGGGCACGTCCGTCTGGGCGCGCAACAACTGCAACCACGCGACGGGACCACACTCGACCGGATCGATGACGATGGCGTGCGGCCGGCGCCTCCGCAACACCGCGATGACCGCGTCCGAGCGCACGACTTCGACCTCGTACCCGTAGTGTCGCAGCGCGGCCACGATGGCGCGGCGGTCGTCCGGATCTGGATCGATGACGAACAGCCGGCTCAACGGTCGGCCCTCCGCAGTTGGAACACGAAGGTTGCGCCACCGCCCGGCGTGTCCTCGTAGAGCAGTTGGCCACCCATCGCACGAGTGAACCCATGCGCGACGGCCAGCCCGAGGCCGACGCCATCGGGTGATCCGCCTGCTCCGTCGCCGAGTCGCTGGAATGGTTGGAAGAGAGCTTCTCGCCGATCGGCGGCGACACCCGGACCCTGGTCGACGACGTGGATCTCGACGACGGCGTCGCGAACGGCCGCTTCGACGCGGACGGCGTGGTCCGGTGGGCTCCAGTTGATCGCGTTGGAGAGCACGTTCGCGACCGAGCGTTCGAGCAAACCAGGGTCGACCTCGATCGATGGGAGCTCTCCGGCGATGTCGACCACGACCCTCGAACCGTCGGCGCCGAGCGCGGCCACCGCGTCGTACAGCGCGTCCTCGACGGGAACCGCTCGCACATGGATCGGAAGCGCGCCTGCTTGGAGGCGGCTCATGTCGAGGAGGTTGGCGACGAGGTGGGTGAGCCGATCGGACTCGGAGTCGATGGTCTTGGCGAAGTTCTTCGCTTGATTCGGGTCCCAGTCGACATCGTTCGAGAGCAGGCTCGTGGCGGCAGCCTTGATGGAGGAGAGAGGTGTGCGCAGATCGTGCGAGACGGCGGCGAGAATCGCACCGCGCAAGCTGTTCGCCTCGGCGAGCTCGGTCGCCGTCGCCGCGTCCTCCTCGAGCTGCATGCGTTCTTGGGTCTGCCGGAGCTGGCTCACGAACCCGGCGAGCAGACGCGTGTCCTCCGCTCGCAAAGCTTCGCCGGAGAGCACGAGCATGGTTCGCTCATCGAGTTCCGCCGCGAACGGTGCCTCATCGGGATTGGGAACGACTTCCGCGCCCGCGCTGGCGATGGGGGTCCAGCCGTCGCCGCTGCGGGTGACGATCGCCGCGCCGTCGAGGTCGAACACGCGCCGCAGCTCAGCGACAAGGTTCGGCAACGCCTCCGCGCCCGAAACGACGGACCGCCCTGCGAGGCGAGCGAGGGCCTCGGCTTCGGCTTGGGCGCGTGCGACTTGAAGGCTGCGACGCGCGAGTCGGTCGATGAGAACGCTCAGCACCGCGGCGACGGCGAGAAACACGAGTACCGCAACGATGTCGGTGCCATTGTCGATGTAGAAGCTGTGGAACGGTCGGGTGAAGAAGAAGTCGCCCATGAGGGCTCCAACGATGGAGGCGACCGCGGCGGGCACGAGGCCGCCGACGACCGCGACGGCTGCGACGACGAGAAGTAGGCACAGCAGCGCGCCAGGGAAGCCCAGAGTGGACCGGAACGTCGACAGTCCGGAGGCGACGGAGACCATGCCGACGGTTCCCATCGCGAGCGCGAGATTGCGGCGTCGTGGCGTGACCGTCACCGGACGGCGGTGTCGTGGCGGGCTGGGGAGGTGCGCGTCTTCGTCGTGGCGGGAGATGATGTGGACGTCGACGCCGCGGGCGTCGCGCGCGACGCGGTTGATGATCGACCCGCGAAGCACTTCCCGCCAGCGCGAGTGGGCCGTTGCGCCGAGAACGATCTGTGTCGCGTTCTCGGCGCGGGCGAAGTGCACAAGAGCCTGTGCGATGTCGGCGCCCGTGACCTCGGCGTAGCGACCGCCAAGATCGGCGAGCAAGCGGCGCTGTTCGTCGAGATCGCCGGATACGTGGGCGTAGCCGTCGGTCGATCGGATGTGGAGGCCGATGAGCTCGCCGTTGGCGCGGGCTGCGATACGGGCGGCTCGTCGCAGCAGATGGTCGCTCCCGGGAGCTCCGGTGAGGCCCACGACAACGCGTTCCTTCGTCTCCCAAGGGTCGTCGATGCCGTAACGCGTTCGGTATTCGGCGAGCTCCTCGTCGACGCGATCGGTGACCCACAGCAACGCGAGCTCGCGCAGTGCCGCAAGGTTGCCTACCCGGAAGTAGTGCGAGAGCGCCGCATCGGCGCGCTCCGCCGGATAGATGTTGCCGTGGGCCATCCGTCGCCGAAGTGCTTCGGGGTGCATGTCCACGAGCTCGATCTGGTCTGCAGCGCGCACGATCGCGTCGGGCACCGTCTCGCGTTGTACGACACCGGTGATGCGTTCGACGACGTCGTTGATGCTCTCGAGGTGTTGGATGTTGACGGTCGAGATGACGTTGATCCCGGCGTCGAGCAACTCATCGACGTCCTGCCAGCGCTTCTCGTTGCGTGAGCCCGGAACATTGGTGTGCGCGAGCTCGTCCACCAACACGACGTCGGGATGCCGGGCCAGGAGCGTGTCCACGTCCATCTCCTCGAGCACCTGGTCGCGGTACGGCAGGGCCGTGCGCGGCTGGACCGGGAGCTCGCGAAGTTGCGCCGCCGTGTTGGCACGGTCGTGGGTCTCGACGTAGCCGACAACGACATCGGTGCCACGGCTGTTCCGACGCCAACCCTCGTTGAGCATCGCGTAGGTCTTGCCCACGCCGGGTGCTGCCCCGAGGTAGATGCGCAGCGTGCCGCGCGCCATCGCGTCGGCTCCGTCAGCTGGAGAGGTTGTCGAGTGCGAGATTGAGTTCGAGCACGTTCACAGTCTTCTCCCCCATGAAGCCGAGCTGCGGGTCGGTCGTGTTGGCATTGAGGAGAGCGACGACCTTGTCGACCGACAGGTTGCGGGACTGTGCGACCCGGGGAGCCTGCAGCATCGCGTTGGCTACGGAGATCCCGGGATCGAGTCCGGAGGCCGAGGCGGTCACGGCGTCGACGGGGACCTTCACGTCGGCTCCGAGGTTGTTGAGTTGCCGGTAAGCGTAGGTCCGCTCGGGGACGGTGCTGGAGTAGCACGCGTACGTGCCGTCCGGGTTCATCGCGTACTGCTGGCCGTCTGACGGCTGGTACACCGCCTTTCCCGACGAATCCGTCGGGACGCAGTAGGGGTCGCTCGGGTTGGCGAACGGGTTGTCGGCCGAAGGGTTGCCGTGCAGGTCGAGCGTGTTGAAGCCAGGGATGAATCCGACCAGCCGTGGGTCGGAAGGCCCGAGGTTGGTGGCGCCGCTGGCCTGCGGGTCGTAGCCGTTGCCGGCGGCGGACGGTCGGGACTGGAAGTACCTCGGGTCAGGATTGCCCTTGCTGTCGAGGAAGTTCTGTCCGATGAGCTTCGAGCCGATCGCCTGACCGTTGTGCGTGATGAAGCTGCCGTTCGCCTGCGACCGGAACACGGTCTGACCGATGCCAGTCACGACGAGGGGGTAGACGAGCCCGAGGAAGACCGCGACCACCGCGGTCAACAGGACGGAGGTGATGAGGTGGCGGCGAAACATCAGTGCACTCCCAACGGTCCGATGAGCAACACATCGATCAGCTTGATCAGCACGAATGGTGTGAGGAACCCGCCGAGGCCGTAGATCAGGATGTTGCGTCGCAGCTGCGCCGTCGCGCCCATCGCCTTGAACCGAACGCCCCGCAACGCGAGAGGGATCAGGAACAGGATGATGATGGCGTTGAAGATCATCGCCGAGGCGATCGCCGCGTGAGGGTTGTGCAACGACAGGATGTCGACTTTGCTCAGCCGCGGAAAGACGCCGTTGAACATCGCCGGGATGATCACGAAGTACTTGGCGACGTCGTTGGTGATCGAGAAGGTCGTCAGCGAACCGCGGGTGATCAGCAGCTGCTTGCCGACTTCGACGACATCCATCAGCTTGGTCGGGTCGCTGTCGAGGTCGACCATGTTCCCGGCTTCCTTGGCTGCCTGGGTGCCAGTGTTCATGGCAACGCCGACATCGGCCAGCGCGAGGGCCGGGGCGTCGTTGGTCCCGTCACCGGTCATGGCCACCAGATGTCCGCCGCCCTGTTCGGCGCGAATGCGGTCCATCTTGTCCTCGGGGGTGGCTTCGGCGATGAAGTCATCGACGCCGGCTTCGCGCGCGATCGCCGCGGCAGTGAGCGGATTGTCACCTGTGATCATCACGGTGCGGATACCGAGCTCGCGCATCTCGTCGAACTTCTTGGCGATGCCGGGCTTCACCGTGTCCTTGAGGTGGATCACGCCGAGGGCGCGGTTGCCCTCGGCCACGACGAGCGGGGTGCCTCCGCTGTTCGCGATCCGTTCGACGACGGGGGCCAGGTCGGGGGGAACCCGACCCCCGTGCTCCTCCACCCAGTGCTCGACGGCGTCGGCGGCGCCTTTGCGGATGGAGCGGCCTTGCCACTCGATGCCCGACATCCGGGTCTGCGCGGTGAACGCCACCAGCTCTGCGCCGGGCATGTCGATCGACTGCAGCCCGTAACGGGCGTCAGCCAACTCGACGATCGACCGGCCCTCCGGTGTCTCGTCCGCCAGTGACGACAGCAACACCACTCCAGCGAGGATGTGCTCATCGACGCCGCCGACCGGGATGAACTCGGACGCCATGCGGTTGCCGTACGTGATGGTGCCGGTCTTGTCGAGCAACAGCGTCGACACGTCACCGGCCGCTTCGACGGCGCGGCCGGACATGGCCAACACGTTGTGCTGGATCATCCGGTCCATCCCGGCGATGCCGATGGCCGAGAGCAATGC